>NZ_VTOZ01000001.1:0-222496 GCF_008271345.1 Pseudoselenomonas caprae | reverse complement strand
CGCTGGCCTGCCCGGCACATGTATCTAAGTACGTATTAAAGCAGCCGCGCGGGTCATTTAGCGGGAGCGGAGAAAAAGTGCACCCGCCCCCACCCAAGCTGAGCTGTAACGAGTTTGTTTTAACCACGTACGGACAGATAAACTGCAATTTATCTATATCTTTTTGCATCCCGTCTCACAATTCACATATGCTTGACCGGTACCGGGCCACGCGAGAGCGCAATCGCTCCTGTGCGGGCAATCTCCAGGATCTCATACTCTGACAACACCTCAATGATTCCATCGATCTTGCTCTGCGATCCCGTGAGCTCGACCACGACATCCTCCGGACCGACATCGACGATCTTAGCCCGGAAAATCTCGACAATGTTGATGATATCCGCGCGGTTCTTGCGGCCTGCCTTGACCTTTATCATGACGAGCTCGCGCTCGATGGACTCCACCTTGCTGAGATTGACGATCTTGATGACATCGATGAGTTTCGACAGCTGTGTCACCACCTGATCGAGCTCATTTTCCGACTCGACAGATACGACGATATTGATGCGCGTGACCTCCGGCTCTTCGGTATAGCCAGCCGATATGCTTTCGATGTTGAAGGCGCGGCGGCTGATAAGCCCCGATACATGTGTGAGCACGCCAGGCTTGTTGTCGACCAGGACGGCCAGCAGATATTTTTTCATCATCACTTACTCCCTCCCAGTACCATCTGATCCAGACGTTTGCCGCCCGGCACCATCGGCAGGACATCTTCTTCCTCTGGAATCAGGACATCGATGAGTGCAGGACCTTTTTCCGCCAGGATAGCCGGCAGTCTCGACTCCAGCTCCTCCTTAGCCTTCAAGCGATAGCCCTTGAGCCCCATAGCCTCGGCCAGTTTGACGAAATCGGTCTTGCCCTTGAGCTCGGACTGCGAATAATGATGGTTATAGAACAGGCGCTGCCACTGGCCAACCATGCCCAGAATGCAGTTGTGGACGATGATGACCTTGACATCGATGTCGTTATCGGCAATCGTCGCAAACTCCTGGCAGTTCATCATAATGCTGCCATCGCCTGTGAACAGCACGACCTTGCTGTCCGGCTTGCCGATCTTGGCCCCCATCGCCGCCGGCAGGCCATAGCCCATGGTCCCCTGGCCACCAGAGGTCAGGAAATGACGCGGCTTATAGACGTCAAAGAACTGCGCCGCCCACATCTGATGCTGGCCGACATCCGTGACGGCGATCGTATCTTCATCCGACAGCTCGCTGACCTTCCGGATCAGTGCTCCCGGCTTGATGAGATCACCTTCTTCCCGATAGCTGAACGGACGCTCCTCGCTCATGGCGACGGCATGCTCAAGCCAATCCTTGTACTCTGCTGCAAATGCCCTGCCCGTAGCACTGAGCTTTTCCTTGAACAAGGGCAGGGACCAGCGCAAATCGCCGAGCACGCGGTAATCTGCCACAACATTCTTATTCACCTCAGCCCTGTCGAGCTCAAAATGCACGACTTTGGCCTTCGGCGCAAAGCCGGATACCTTGCCGGTCACCCGGTCGCTGAAGCGCATGCCGATACAGAGCAGCAGATCACACTGCTGGATGGACATATTGGCCGCATACGAACCATGCATGCCCGCAAAGCCTAGGAAGCCCTTATGGTCCGCAGGGACGACGCCCAAGCCCAGAAGTGTCGTCGTCACTGGCACGCCGAGAAGCTGGGCGATCTTGCGCACCTCGCCGGCCATCTCAGAGCCCACGACGCCGCCTCCCACGAACAGCAGTGGCCGCTCAGCCTGCTTGACTGCCTCGACCACAGCATCGATTTCCGCTTCGCTGCCCGTGTATTCACCCGAATAGCCGCGCAGCTGGACCGTTTCCGGATATTCATAGTCGAATTTCGTATCGAATACGTCCTTGGCCACATCAATGACGACTGGCCCCGGACGGCCCGTGCGGGCAATGAAGAACGCTTCCTTGAGGACGCGCGGCAGTTCCTTTACATCCTTGACGAGATAATTATGCTTTGTAATGGGCGTCGTGATGCCAAAGATGTCCGCCTCCTGGAACGAATCCTTGCCGATATAGGGATTAGCCACCTGTCCGGTGATGCAGACGAGCGGAACCGAGTCTGTACAGGCCGTAGCAATGCCCGTGATGAGATTCGTCGCCCCTGGCCCCGAGGTCGCAAAGACAACGCCGACCTTGCCCGTAGCGCGGGCATAGCCGTCAGCTGCATGGACTGCGCCCTGCTCATGGCGCGTGAGCACATGCGGGAATTTCATCTTGTAGACAGCATCATACAGGGTCAGCACTGCACCGCCCGGATAGCCGAAGACGACGTCCACCCCTTCTCTTTTCAGGCTCTCCAACACAGCCTGAGCTCCATTCATCAACACACGAAAGCCCCCTCTAGCATTTTGTTTACAAAGCGTATTTTTGTTTTGCTATATTATACACTATTTGTATACAATATTACAACCAGAAAATACATCTTTAACAAATATGCTCCGAAGGCTTTCAGCAGCGATGGTCACTGGCCAGCACCAGCACACGCACCTCTGCTGCCCCAGCCCGCTTGATTTCCCGGGCACAGGCACCAAGCGTAGCCCCTGTCGTCAAGATGTCATCGACCAGCAGGACATGCTTGCCTGCAAGGCTGGCCGCCGCACAGACAGCAAAGGCACCTTTGAGGTTCTCCCGGCGCTGCTCCGGTGTAAGCTCATACATGGGCAGAGTGGCCTTGACGCGCTGCAGAGCCCGTACCATCGGGACACCATGCACCTGCAGCCATACGGCAAATATCTGCTCCGACTGGTTGAAGCCACGCAGCCGCTCGCGGCTGGCATGCAGCGGCACCGGTACGGCCACCTCACTCCATGCCAATAGCGCCGCTATCCCCTTATCCGCATCAGCGGCGGCCAGCAGCCGGTGGATATAGGGCAAGGCACTCTGCTGCCTCCGGTATTTGAGCCGGCGCAGAAGGTCCCGCATCCCGCCCCGATATAGGCAAAGCGCCCATGCACTGCCGGCAACCGGCTGCATGGGCGCTGGAACTGGCAGCCGCGTTGGCTGACAAACCTGACGGAGACAGGTCTCGCACCAGTCTCCCTTATTCTTGACATATTTATGGCAAAGCGGGCAATGTGCAGGAAAAAGAAAATCCCACAATGCTTGAAACAGATCACTCACCATAACAGCACCTCAATCAATGGCGCTGGAAGAAACCACGCTTGGGACGCTTATGATCCCATACCATGACGGCTTCGAGTACCGAACCGGCAATGCAGCGCGCCTTATCCGAAATCGTGAAGCACTCTTCCTGCCCCATCGTCGGGTGGATATCGGCTACCTTCTGCCCCTTGCGCACGCGTGAACCGCCGTGCAGGGCACCGCGCAGCACACCATCGATCGTCGCCTTGAGCTCAATGACCTGCCCATCGTCTGTGTGCAGATGGGCCACCGATTCGCCCTGCTTGACCATCAACGAGATGCTGCGAAGCATCTCCAGCCGTCCATTCTCTGGCGCAAAGACCAGATGCTCGACATTCTGGCTTATCCCCACCGTGGCATTGTCCAGATTCTGGTCCTTCGAGGAAAAGCCCTCATAGATCAACCGGCCAAGATTATGGCCACGTCCAGTCTCCACTACCACGTCCACATCACGGCCAGCACAGAACCCCGGCCCCAAGGCTACCGTATGTTCAGCCATATCACGCTTGGTTCCCTTGTTCTCATGGGCCACCATCGCATCGACAAGCACCTGCGGTTTGAATCCCCGCACGCATTTGGCCTCCGGATCTTCCAGCATCACGAGCTGTCCTTCCTTCAACCGCCTTTTCGCATCCTCAACATTTTTCGCACGATAGCAGGTGATACGCTCCACGGTCGCCTCACCGCGGTACATGGCCTCCGAATACGCGACACGCCGCCGGGTAGCCGTCGGCTCCGCCTGCTCCAATACCAGCACGCGGAATCCCGTACGGTAAAGCGCGTGGATCACACCACTGGCGATCTCACCGCCGCCACGTACGATTATGAGATGTTTCATTGCGTTTGCTCCCTTTCATTCTGTTCTATATCTTCTCTATTATACTATATCTGCATAAAAGCGCGGCTTATTTTTTACAAAAAAAATATTACATATTTTGTACGAAGTATTGCAATCGTCTGAAAAATATGTTAATATAAAGGCGTAAAGAGGAGATAGATAAGCAAACCAGCAGGAAAGTAGTCCTGGAGGTCGAAAGCTTGCCAGGTGTTTATCCAGCCGAAACAGGCTCTCTTCAAGAACAACCATATCTGGCTATTACGAAAGGATGTGAGTGTTTATTGAAGATATCACGCAGTTACCCTTTATCCCGGACTGACTAGCAAGTGCAGAGGTGAAGAAAACGATTATCCTCAGGACGGAAGCGAGACGTAATGATGGTCAGGTGGCCGCCAGTCGTACTCAGAGTCTGAGGAAGTTGGGAGCACATCGTCGGCGCCACGAGATAAAGTGAGTGACTATCCCGGGTAAATCTTTACGAATCATCTGGAAAACCGTCGAAACTTTAGGAACCCTATCGTTATCGGTAACGGCAAGATGACTAACAAGAACGTGTACATGAACCATGGTGTAAGGCACATTGTTTCAGCTGAACATCTACATACGTAGTCAACAAAGTGCGCAGCCTTCCTGCTCGAGACGGAATGTTGCAGACAAATGAATAAGAAGGATCACAACTATCTATGTTTATCAAAGAATAAAGCCGGTTCTCGGAAATGAGAACCGGCTTTTGTCATGCCTGGATTTTTTCAGCTGTCTTCGTATTCACGAACACGCAGGGTAAGACCGCGCTCTGCGCAGATTTCCCGGCAGCGGGCGATCTCCTCAGGCCCTTCCACTTTGTCGACGATGGTCAGCACGACATTCGGCACATACTGCTTGCTGCGCTCAGCAAAGTCCAGCATAGCCTCATACGACTTGATGCCATACTTGGCCCGCGTGAGCTCATAGTAACGCTCCGCATTGGACGCATTGAGGCTGATGGACACCGTATCGAGTATACCGGCAAAATCTGCCGCGATATCGCGTCCATACTCAAGATTGCCCAGGCCGTTCGTATTGAGGCGCGTCGGCAGATCCGGATGCGTCTTCTTGACATAGTGGAGCAGCTCCACCAAAGTCGCCAGTTCCATGGTTGGCTCACCAAACCCGCAGAATACGACTTCCTTGATATAGTCCCAAGGAACACTGTCAAGCGCCGCCTTGAACTCCGGAAGCGTCGGCTTTTCCTTGAGCCATAGCGAAGATTCCTCAGCCATCTCCTTCATATTGCGCAGACAGAACGTGCAAGCACAATTGCACGCATTGGTGATATTGACATACAGATTGCGCTTGCCTTCCGGCTGCAGGCGCAGGCTGTCTGCCAACGTCATATATTTGCCCCCCGCATGGGTTGCGTATACCAGCATATCACTTCAGCTCCCTTAGATATTCTTCAAACGGCAGGCCATAATTCCAAGGCAGGTTGAGTTCCACCGCATACGCCAAGCATCTGCTGATGAAATCCGCCGCCTTGCGGACCGCCTGTTCGAGACTTTCGCCATTGATGAGACTGCCAGCCACGATGGCGGCAAACGCATCGCCTGAACCTGACCGGTCACCGCCTATCTTCTCCACCTCCAGGACGCTGCCCCGTCCCGCCTCATAGATGAAATTGCGGATGGTATCGCCCTCGCTGAGTCCCGTGATGATGACCTGTGACGGGCCTTGATCCGCCAATGCGCCTGCCATATACTCAAGCTCCTGGTCCGATACCCGTCCATCCTTCGGATAGGGCATCCCCAGCAATTGGCAGGCCTCGGTGAGATTCGGCGTCACCAGGTTAGCATAAGCCAGAAGCTTCCGCATCTCCTCACACATCTCCTGCGTGTACGAGCTGTAAAGCTTGCCATAGTCCCCCATGACCGGATCGACCATGACTCGCGTTGCCGGCTGCTTGAAGCGGCGGATAAAATCAGCCACGATCTCAATCTGGTGCACCGAGCCTAAAAAGCCAGTGCAGATACCATCAAAAGACAGCTGGTTTTTCTCCCAGCTGTCCATGTACGGCCGCATGCGGTCTGTATAGTCATCAAGATAGTGATTGGCAAAGCCGGTATGAACCGACAGGATAGCCGTTGGCAATGGGCATGCCTGAATCTTCATCGCTGACAGCAACGGCAGCTCGACAGTCACCGAGCAGCGTCCGAATCCCGTAATATCATTGACCAATGCAACGCGCTTCTGATGTTTCAACGGCTTTGCTCCCTTCTTCTGCTACCGCCTCAGCGGTTATCGACCTTATCCATGGCTACGAGGTCATGCTCCTCAAAACGATGCCAAGCCAGCTGCTCGTACTTCGTGCCCGGCCGGCCATAGTTCGCATACGGATCGATGGAGATGCCGCCGCGTGGCAGGAACTTTCCCCATACCTCGATGTATTTCGGATCCATGAGCTTTATGAGGTCCTTCATGATGACATTGACGACATCTTCATGGAAATCCCCATGATTGCGGAAGCTTACCAGATAGAGCTTCAACGATTTGCTTTCGACCATGCGCTCACCAGGCACATAGCTGATGTAGATGGTCGCATAGTCCGGCTGGCCTGTTATCGGGCACAAAGCTGTGAATTCAGGACAGTTGAACTTGACCCAATAGTCATTTTCCGGATGCTTGTTCTGGAAGGTCTCCAGGATTTCCGGGCAGTAATCGTAATGATAGTTTACCTTCTTCTTACCAAGAAGGGTGATCTCTTCAGCGTTCTTATCGCGTGACATTAATTCTTCTCCATGTGTAAAAACTTTTCTTCAAAATTCTCGACGCTCTCCGGATGGCCAAACAGGTACCCCTGGATGGAGTCTGCCTGGCATTCCTTCGTCAGCAGCTCATACTCAGCCAGTTCCTCGACGCCCTCGATGCAGCATTTGATGCCGATGCTATGGCAGAGCGAGACAACGTATTTGACCAGACGGCGGTCAAAATCGTTTTCGAGTATCTTCTTGACGAACTCACGGTCAATCTTGACGATATCGCAGGATAGATACTTGAGCGAGGCCAGCGAGCTATAACCCGTGCCGAAGTCATCCATCGCGATGGCCAGTCCTTGCTGGCGGAATTCGTCAAACTGCTTGTTGACAAAGCTCCAGTCCGCAACGATCTTGCTTTCCGTGAGCTCAAGGATGATTGCCTCCGGCGGCATCTCATAGCGCTGCAGGCAATCTGCTACAAACTTCTTGAAAGACAGATCCTTGACCTGCTCATAGCTCATATTGATGCTGACGCGGAACTCAGGGATCACCTCGCGCCAGCGCTTGCAGACGCGGACCGCCTCCGCAAAGATCCACTTGCCCACGGGGATGATCAGCTTCGTTTCTTCAAGAATGGGAATGAACTCCATCGGCGCCACCATGCGGCCCTTCGGATTCTTCCAGCGCAGCAGGGCCTCAGCACCGATGATCTTCTGCTCGACGGCGCTGACCTGTGGCTGGAAGAACAAGCTGAAACCCGTACAGCCATTTTCGACGCTTTCCCATAGGCTGTCGCGCATCGATATGGAGCGCACCCAGCGGTTGTACTCCTCCTTGCTGAACAGCACGTTGCGGTTCTTGCCCTCGCGCTTGGCGATATCCATGGTCGCCTCTGCATGCTTATGCAGCACCAGGTAGTCCTTGCCCGCCGTGGGATAGAAGACCGTACCGCACGAGGCCGTGCAGAAATACTGATGCCCATCGATATCCTGCGGACGCGAAAGTGCACTCTGCACGCTGGCAAAGATCTCGCCGACTTCCTTTTCGCCAGCACCGGGATAGATCACGGCGAACTCATCGCCGTCCAGTTTGAACAATGTCAAGGCTGGCGGCAGGACATTGGCAATCACCCGCGCTACACGCTTGAGCACCTGATCGCCAAGCAGGCGGTTATACGTCTCATTGACGATCTTGAAGTTATCCAGGCCAAACACCATGATTGCACCGCCATCACCAGTCGCACGGTATTCTGCCAAAGCCAGCTTGACCGCATGCTCGAATTGATATTTGTTCAGCAAGCCTGTGATCTCATCTGCCTGGTTGCGCTGTGCCATCCTCGACATCATGCCTACAAACATACTGGGCCGGCCCTCACGATCAGCGCCTACCCGTCCACGGCAGCGGATCCATACATATTCACCTTTACGGCTCTTTACGCGATACTCGGCCGCATGCTCAAAGACACATTGCGCTGCCTCAAGATTATGGGCCAAGGCCGCATACTCCTCCCGCTCCTCGGGATGGACCAGCGGGCCCCAATATTGGTCAAAGTTCTCCATAACCTCGCCCGGCAGGTCGAAATCCTGGACAAGATTCGGTGAAACCATGACAATATTCTCTTGTATGTCCGTAAAGAACAAGTAATCATTTGTTGTTTTCTTCAAGAGGTCGAAATAAAACTTGAACCGTTTCAAGCAGGGGCTTAAGGGGATACGATTATTCTTCTTCATACATTTATCATCCTAATTGCCTAAAACCAAACCTCGGGCAACCTACCCACTATATTCCTATCATATACCAAAACAGGACAGGGGGCAAGCCACTTCCAGCGGTAGAAAAAGGGCGCACGCTGCTACGCCCTCCCTTTTTCTCTCCCACAACCTATGTCAGGACTTACTTGAACAACTCGATAAACTTGTTGAGCTGCTCGGCAGCTTTCGTCACCCGCGCCAGATGCGCCGTGATCTCTTCCGTCGAAGCAGCCTGCTCTTCGCTGATAGCACCTGTCGACTCGATGGTATGCGAAATCTCATTGACCGCATTGTTCATTTCCGCCAGCGTCGCCTGGATCTTCTCCGTAGCTTCGCGCGACTGCTCTGCCAGCTTCCTTACCTCCTCAGCCACGACAGCGAAGCCACGGCCCTGCTCACCAGCACGTGCCGCCTCGATTGCCGCATTAAGGCCCAACAGGTTCGTCTGGCCAGCGATATTGGTGATGAAGTCGATGACCTTGAGCGTCTCCGAATTGCGCTCCTGCAGGAACTTCGCCTGCTCGATCGACTGCTGCCCCGATTTCGCCAGCTCGCCCGCACTCTCGGCTACCTGTTCCACGGCCTGATATACCGTCTGCGTAGCTGCAGTGATGTCCTCGATCGAGCGCACCAGAGCCAGATTGCTCTCCATATCCACGCCAGTACTGATAGTACCGATCACTTTGCCACTAACACCGTGGATTGGCGTGAAGATTGTCTTGATGGGAACACCATAGACGCTCGCATCCTGGTCATCATAGGTAACGCGATCATACTTGATGCATTCCTGGATCGTCGGTATATTGCTGATGGGCATACCCGGTGTGATCTTGATATCAAGCTTTTTGCCCGGTACATAATCGATATACTCGGTAAGATTCGTAAGACCGATGACTACGTCCTCACGAACGATCTGATTGATATACGGAATCACAACCTTGAATGCCTGCAACACATCTTCATCGGATTTGAACATCTCTGGAAAAGCCATTTATATTCCTCCCTAAAATTTTGTATCCTTTCCTTATTCCTTTAATAGTTCGCGCTATGATAACTGTTTTCCTCTTCTTTGCGCAAAAAAATACCATAAAATGCAAAAACTCCGGCAGAAATCTGCCGGAGTCGGATGAACACAATCTTTATTTGTTGAAAATGTTCTTGAGTGCCTGTTTGTTGACATCGCGGTTAAGCTGCGCGAGATACGTCGTGAGCTTGATGTTCTTCGGGCAAGCCTCGACACAGTTCTGGCTGTTGCCGCAGCTCGTGATACCGCCTTTTTCCATCAGGGCATTGAGACGCGTCGGCGCATCGAACTTCCCGAGCGGATGGAGATTGAAAAGGTAAGCCTGTACCGTCGGGGACGGTCCGATGAAGTCGGACTGCGGGCCAACGTTCGGGCAAGCTTCAAGGCAGCAGCCGCAGGTCATGCAATGCGAAATCTCATAAGCGGTCTCAGCCGTATGCGGATTCTGGATAGGTGCATCTTTGACGTCCCAGGTACCATCGACTTCAATCCAACCATGGATGCGTTTGAGACTCTCAAACATAACGGAACGATCAATCAAGAGATCGCGGATAACCGGGAACGTGCGTGCCGGTGCCAGACGGATTGGCTGCTCAAGGTTATCAACCAGCGAGCAGCAAGCCTGACGGGCTTTGCCGTTGATGACCATCATGCAAGCACCGCAGACTTTCTCCAGGCAGTTGCATTCCCAGACAACCGGAGCGACTTTCTTGCCGTCTACGGTCACCGGATTTTTCTGGATTTCCATCAGGGCGGCAACGATGTTGAGGCCCGGACGATAATCTACTTCGAACGCCTGCTCGTACGGCTTGTCATTCGGGCCGTCCTGGCGTTCGATAACGAGTCTGACTTTCTTCTGTTCTGCCATTCTATTTGTCCTCCCTCATTACTCTTTCTTAGCTACGGCGTAGTTGCGCAGACGCGGCTTGATGAGAGAATGCTCGAACTCACGATAGGAAACCTCCGGCTCGCTGTTAGCAGCATCGAAGGAAACGACGGTCGTGTACATGAATTTCTCATCGTCACGGCCAAAGAATACGAGGTCGTCATTGCCATCATCCGTCATAGCGCGGCCCGTCTCAGCATCGAAATGATATGCGCCGGTCTTCTCGTCGAAGGCCTTCTTCTTCGCATCATCCCACTGCTCATAGTCGGATTTGAGGACGATCTTCGCATGGGCACCACGGCTCTCGTCACGCAGCAGAGCGGACTTCGTGATAGCCATTGCATAGATGATCATATTGCGGAGCTGGCGAACGAACATAGCCTCCTGGTTTGCCCAGTTGCCATGGTCCGTAACGCCGATGTTATCCCAGCGTTTGAGCAGTGCATGGAGTTCTTTCATGCACTGTTTGAGGCCGTTGTTATCACGCTCAACCGATACATATTTGTACATGATATCGCCGAGCTCGTGATGCATCTGATGTGCGTTCTCCGGACCGTTCATATTGCGGATACGGTCGAATTCCTCTACGCACTCTTTGCGAGCTGCCTCGAGCTCTGCCTCCGTGAGGGCATCGCCGAGCTTGCCGCTACGGGCAAGACGCAGGGACTCTGGGCCGGAGATCGTACCGGAGTACGTAGCCGACAGCAGGGAGTTTGCACCCAGACGGTTTGCACCGTGATACTGGTAGTCACACTCGCCGGAAGCCATGAGGCCCGGGATGTTCGTATGATGCTCACGGTCAACCCAGATGCCGCCCATGGAATAATGGATGGACGGGAAGATCTCCATCGGTACTTTGCGCGGATCTTTACCTACAAAGTCATCATACATCTCGAGGATACCGCCGAGTTTGCGCTCGAGGTAATCAGCCGGGATATGGGAGAGGTCGAGGTATACGCGGTTCGGGTTCTGCATGCCGAGGCCCATGTGGACAACGACTTTGTAGATCGCACGGGAAGCAACGTCACGCGGTACGAGGTTGCCGTATGCCGGATACATATCCTCGAGGAAGTACCAGCGCTCTTTCTCGTGGGTCTCCGGATTCTCGCGGTAAACCCATACGCGGCCACCCTCGCCACGGCAAGCCTCCGACATCAGGCGGTTCTTGTCCGAGCCCGGGATTGCCGTCGGATGGATCTGCAGGAACTCCGGGTTGCCGATCTCAGCACCCTGCTGATAAACAGCCGATACTGCCGAACCGTTGCAGATCGTGGAAGCCGTGCAGCGGCCATATACCTGGCCAGGGCCGCCCGTTGCAAGGATGACGACATCAGCCGGGAACGAAACGATCTCGTTGGAGTTCATGTTCTGGGCAACGATACCACGGCAGATACCATCTTTGTTCTTGATGATCTTGATGAATTCCCAGAACTCATATTTCTTGACGCCACCCTTGACTTCCCAGCGACGAACCTGCTCATCGAGAGCATAGAGGAGCTGCTGGCCCGTCGTGGAACCGGCGAATACCGTACGTTTGTTTTTCTGTCCACCGAAGTTACGGAGGTCGAGAACGCCTTCAGCCGTACGCGTGAACGGTACACCCATGCGGTCGAACATCTTGACAAGTTTCGGAGCTGCCTCAACCATGCCTTTTACAGCCAGCTGGTCAGCGAGGAAGTCACCGCCATATACGGTGTCATCGAAATGCTCATAGACGGAATCATGCTCACCCTTCGTATCCATGCAGGCGTTCATGCCGCCCTGTGCGCACAGGGAATGGGAGCGTTTTACCGGGCAGTAAGAGAACAGGTCTACTTTGCCGCCGCCTTCGCAGATTTTCAGCGCAGCCATGAGGCCCGAAAGGCCGCCGCCTACGACAATAATCTTATTTTCAGGTTTATTAGCCATTGAAATTCTCCTTTACTTTGCTAAGCTTCCACTTACATCACGAAGTAGCTGCCCATGAATACCAGCGTAACCAGGCAGAGAAGAGCACAAAGACCCATGCTGCAAACGCTGATGACGTTCTGGATGCGCGGGCCCTTAGCGATACCCCAGGTCATGCAGAAGGTCGTGATACCATTGCAGAAATGGAAGATAGCTGCAAACATGCCAAGGATATACAGCAGAGCATAGATCGGATGACCGACAAAGTAGCTCTGGAGAAGCTCATAGGAAATCGGCGTGCCGCTGATGCCCTTCGTAAATACACGGAGATAGAATACATGCCATACGAGGAACACAACGAGGAACCATGCCGTCCAGCGCTGGAGCGCGAACTGCCAGTTGCGGATATATCCGAAACGGCCCGGGTTGTTGTTAGCCTGCAGGGCAATGTAAACGCCATAGATGGCATGGAACAGGAGCGGAACGGCAATGCCGAACACCTCAAGACCGAGGAAGATCGGTTTCGGGATGAGCTCCATCATAGCAAGTGCACCATTGAGTGCCGGAGCGCCGCCGAGGGCCATCGAGTTGGTGAAGATATGCTCAAAGAGAACGATACCGAGCACCAGGAGACCCACTAAAGAATGCAAACGACGCAGATAAAAAGTTGTGTGGAACATTCTGTACCTCCTAAAATAATTCCTTTACCCCTATCAGTAGCCTTTCAGCGTACGATACTTCGCCTGGTTCGTCTCGTAAAGGTTATTGCCTTCACAGTCAATGACGACAATAGCCGGGAAATCCTCAACCGTAAGAGCTGCTACAGCCTCCGGGCCAAGCTCCGGGTAAGCGAGGACTTCATACTTCTTGACGGATTTTGCGATCAGGGCAGCGGCGCCGCCGACAGCAGCAAAATACGTTACACCATTCTTCTTCATCGACTCGACAACAGCAGCCGAACGGGAGCCCTTGCCGATCATGCCCTTGATGCCCTGGTCGAGCATCGTCGGCGTATAAGCATCCATACGGCCGGAAGTCGTCGGGCCGCAGGAGCCAATCGGATCACCCGGTTTTGCCGGCGTCGGTCCGAGATAATAAACCATCTGATTTTTCCAATCAACCGGCAGCTCCTCGCCGCGTGCGAGCGCCTCAGTCATAGCCTTGTGCGCAGCATCGCGGGCAGCGATGATCGTGCCGCTGATAAGTACCGCATCACCGACATGCAGCTTGCGGGACATCTCTTCCGTAAACGGAGTCTGGATTTTAATTGGTTCTGCCATTTCTGTTTCCTCCTATCCTCAAATCAAAGCGTACGCGATGCATGGCGCATGGCATGGCAGCAGATCGTTACAGCGACTGGCAGGCCTGCGATATGCGTCGGGCCCCACTCGACGTTGACAGCGAGTGCAGAGGTCGTACCGCCGAGCTGCGGTCCGATACCCGTCTGATTGATGAGTTCCAGGAGTTCGCCCTCGAGTTTTGCGTATTCCGGCATCGGATTGCGCTCATCGATGGAACGGGTCAGAGCCTTCTTGGAAAGGAGTGCGGCACGATCCATGGTGCCGCCGATGCCTACACCGACAACCATCGGCGGGCACGGGTTCATGCTGGCATGCAGGATGATGTCCATGACAGCCTTCTTGACACCCTCAACACCATCGGCCGGAACCAGCATCTTGACGCCGGATTTGTTCTCCGAACCGAAGCCTTTCGGTGCTACCGTGATCTTGAGCTTATCGCCCGGCACGATCTTCGTGTAGATGACGCCCGGCGTGTTGTCCTTCGTATTGACACGATTGAACAGCGGCTCAGCAACGACAGATTTGCGCAGATAGCCCTCAGTATAGCCTTTGGCAATACCGGCATTGATGGCATCCTCAAGCTGGCCACCCGTGATGTGCAGGTCCTGGCCCACTTCGAGGAAGACGATCGTCATGCCAGTATCCTGGCAGTACGGACGATCCTCAGCGCGTGCAATCTCAGCATTCTTGATAATCTGGTCGAGAACGTTCTGACCGACCGGAGATTTCTCCGTCTCACGGCCGCGTTTGAGGCCTTCGTAAACGTCCTTCGGCAGATAATAAGCTGCCTCTTTGCACATCTGTGCTACGGTTTCCGTGATTTGTTTTGCGTCAATTTCTCGCAAAGTAATCCCTCCCATAAATACAACTTATCACACATCTGTGGGTTCATCATAGCACATTTTTTCGCCCCTTTCAAGCGAAAGGAAAAGTGCCGCAAACCCGCATAAATAGTGAACCCAGTTCACTTTTTACCCCAGTTCCCATGGAGACGCGCGTGACAACTATCACATCAATTAGTATATTAGCGATTTACGGGAAAATTCCTGCTGTAATTTTTATTTTCGTAAAAAAAAAATTCGTTTTTTTTATTGCTGGATTATTGCAGAATTTAAAATATTTATATCCGTATAAGCTTCACAACCGGCTCGCAATCAGCCTGCAGCTCCGCCACCATGAATGACCCTTTGGCCGCATCTCGCGGCCGGGCAATACTGCCAGGATTGAGCACCGTGACCTCGCCCGGCTGGATATCCGCGACGTGCGTATGGCCATATATGGCGATATCTGCCTGCTGCGCAGCCGCTGCCTGCACCAGCATATCCGTAGAGAACTGCACACCGTAGAGATGACCATGGGTCAGCAGGATGCGGTGTCCCTCGATCTCCGTCACGAGGGCATCCTCAAGGCTCGTATATGGCCAGTCATTGTTGCCAGCCACCTTCGCCACAGGCAGCTGCGTGACCATCGCCAGATATTCCGCGTCCATGGCGATATCACCGGCAAAGAACCACCCCTCTACCTCCTGGGCTTCCGGATGGGCCAGCATCAGGTCCAGTGCCTGGGTGTCTCCATGGCTATCGCTTACGATTCCGATTTTCATTCCTGTCCTGCCTCCAGCTTTTGCGCTAACACCTTGAGTGCCTTGCCGCGATGGCTGATCTGCTGTTTTTCTGCCAGCGTGAGCTCAGCCATCGTACGGCCCGGATATTCCTGCGGATAGAAATACGGATCATAGCCAAAGCCATTCGTGCCGCGCGGCGTGAGCTTTATCTGCCCATCGCAGCGTCCCTCAGCCGTCAGCACCGCCCCATCCTCATCCACGAAGGCGATGGCACAGCGGTAATCAGCTGCCGATTCGCTGACACCAGCGCGCTGCAGCTCTTCAACCATCTTCGCATTGTTGGTCGCATCATCGGCATGGAAGCCGGCGAAACGAGCCGAATGGATGCCTGGCGCACCATCCAGCACTGCAATCTCCAGCCCCGAATCATCAGCAATGCAGGCACAGCCCGTCTGCTGCTGATAATAAGCCGCTTTGATGAGCGCATTCTCAGCGAACGTCTTGCCATCCTCGATGGCATCTGGCAGCTCGCCGAACTCCGCGAGCGATACGACATCAAACGGCAGCGCGCTGAGCGCCGCCGCCATCTCGCGCACCTTGCCTGGATTCTTGGTTGCAATCACGATTTTCTGCATGGATTTCCTCCCCACTGCTTTCATCCTTCACGGCCGACCAGCCAGACAAGCTGGCCGCCCAGCACATCCTTCTGATACGAAATGAGTTCACGGCACCCCTTCTCGCCAAGCTGCAGCAAAGCGCCAAGTTCCGCATGAGAAAAAGGCCTGCCCTCACCAGTACCTTGAACCTCAACGAATTTGCCCTCACCAGTCATAACGACATTCATATCAACGATAGCTTGTGAATCCTCCTCATAGCAAAGGTCGAGTATCGGTTCGTTTTCATGACTGATGCCAACACTGATAGCCGAAACAAAGTCTTTGACTGGGAAAATATTTCCTTTCTCATAAAATGAGGCACACGCCTCCACCAAAGCGACAAAGGCACCGGTGATCGACGCCGTACGCGTACCGCCATCCGCCTGGATGACATCGCAGTCGATCATGATGGTGCGCTCGCCGATGGCTTTCGTATCGACCACCGAGCGCAGGCTGCGGCCAATCAGCCGCTCGATTTCCTGTGTGCGGCCCGACTGCTTGCCACGCACGGCTTCACGCTGCGTGCGTGTGCCTGTGGCGCTCGGCAGCAGCGAGTATTCGGCTGTGATCCACCCCTCGCCGGTTCCCTTGAGGAAGAACGGCACCCTGTCCTCGACCGTTGCGGCACAAATGACCTTCGTGTTGCCCATCTCGATGAGCACCGAACCGGCCGGATATTTCTGGAAATGACGATGTATCGTATATGGACGGAGCTGGTCCGCGCTCCGCCGGTCTATGCGTTGCATGATATCCCTCCTGTCAAAAAAACCTCCCCCTGCGGGGAGGTTCTTCATCTTCAATTCTTTTCTTGATACTGGCGATAGTTCTTGATGATGCAGATCGGCGTCTTCTGGGAAGCATTGCCGAACGGGTTATCGATCAAGAGTTGTGCAGCCTTCGGGCCATCGACCTTATCCGTGACACCGACCACACGCGAACGCTTGAGGTCATTGACATCGGCGATCATCGCCCCGAAGCAGCCGAGACGCTGCTGGATCTTATTTACGACCTCATTAGGCTCGCCCGGGCCGTAGACGATGCATTTGTCAAACGGCGGCATCGTGCCCGTAACGTCATCGATCATAGCCGTCTCTTTGCCGCCCCAGACATAGAACATGCCGGACTTGCCAAAGATCTTGGCAATGAAGCCAGCAAACAGCGCAAAGGCCACACGCCACTTGCCCTCGACATCCATCAGCGACTGCATGCCATGGGGCGATGCCAGCGAACCATAGTCGGGGATGAAGCGGCAGCAAAACTGTGCCACGCGGCTGATCTTGAGATCCTCCGGACGTACGTAACGTCCCTGCGTGATGGCCACGACACTCTCTGCGCAGCAGAGCAGATCATTCTCGCCAATCTTGTCTTTCGTATAACGCTCGATTGCATCAACGATATCGTCTTTTTCTGTCAGGATGCGCGTCGGCACCGGGATGAGTTCTAATTCTTCTGCCATTGCTCGCTACCTCCTTAGTCCTGTACCAGCTGGACGCCTGCCAGCTGGGCAATCTCTTCAGCCGTGAACACCAGACGGATCTTGCGGTAATGCCACGGCGTGCGGCCCGTCTCCATCCAGATGAAATCCAGCGGCAGGTCAACCATATGCGAAAGCGCCGTCTTGAGATCCTGGCCCTTGCGCGGCGTCAGCTTGACTTTCGCGAAGATATTCAGCTTGTCCTCAGCATGGGCATCGCCCTTTTTCTGGATCAGCACAGCCTCGAAGTAGTCATCCTCACGGACCTCCCCTTCGCGCTCTGCCTTGCCACGAACCTCGATGCCGTCATACTGCTCATAGGGCAGCTGTGAACGGCAGATTGCATCCATGATGGTCGCACACTGCTTGCCTTCATTATAGAAGTTCAGCTTCTTCGACAGCACGATGCTATTGTCATCCTGCGCCTCAACAACGACCGGTGCACTCGTGTCCACACGGATGTCCTCGATACCGGCAGCTGCGAGATAGAGTTTAGCGGCCACTGCGGCCAGAACAATCAGACCAACGATAACGTAAACGATTGTCACAATGATTCCTCCTAAAATCCAGATGCTTATTGCGGCTGCATGGCTTTCTCTTTTGCCATGGCTGCCGCTAATATACTATAATATTTTTCCGGCAAACGGGTGATGCGTCCTGTTTCCTGACTGGTGAACACATTCTGGGAATGGCCGGTTACCATGACCTCGCCATCGGCCTTGCGGATGATGCGGTAATCAAAGGCCATCTTGGCCTTTGTCAGCGCCGTCGGTGTCGTCTCGATGAGCACGACATCGTCAAACTTGCCCGGCGACACGTACTTGGCCCGGACGTCCGTGATTGGAAACACGAAACCATCCTCCATCAGCTCACCCAGCGTGATGCCGATGGACCGCAGATACTCCACACGGCCAATCTCAAACCAGCGGATGTAGTTCGAATGATGTACGACCGCCATCGCATCCGTGTCGTAGAAATTCACGTGATGTTCCGTAATGACCGGCATACAATCCCTCCCAACGGAAAAATTTTCTTTCATTAATAAATGAAATACACAATGTATAGCCTAGAACAATTGCCGTCTAAAGTCAAGTCAAATCCTATACATCTTGTCCAACCGCCGCAGATACGCCTGCAAGCGGTCAAGTTCCGCTGCTTCCTTGACCAGCCGGCCCGAATAATAATACTCCACGGTCTGCCTCTGGTCTTCCAATTGGTTGCACTCCTTGAGCCGCCGTATGAGCTCGCGCACCGTCCCCTCGTTGCCGTCGACAAACGCCACATTATCCGGCAGCAGGCGGCGCATCGTATCCTTGAAATAGTTGAAATGCGTGCAGCCCAGGACCAAAGCCGAGTACTCACTGAAGTCAAAGGGCGCGAACTGACTGGCCAGATAGTCCGTCACCGCCTGTGACTCAAACTCCTGGCGCTCTGCAAACTCCACCAGCTCCGGCAGTGCCAGCCGGTCAACGAGATGGTCTTTATCGACCTTCTCGATGAGCAGTTCCATCTTGCGGCCCTTCACCGTTATAGGCGTTGCCGTCACCAAGACCCGATGCTCGCCATCCATATCCAGCGCCTTCTTAGCCGCCGGCTCCATCCCGATGATGGGGATATCGTAGCGGCGGCGCATCTCTGCCACTGCCACCGACGTCGCCGTATTGCAGGCCGTGACGATTGCCTTGACATCCTTCGTCATAAGGAAATCAAAGGCGCCCGCCACGAAATCACGGACCTGTTCCTTGCTCTTGGTTCCGTATGGAACATTATCCTCATCAGCAAAAAAAACGAACTGCTCATGCGGCAGGACCTTCATCGCGTGATGCAGCACCGATAAGCCGCCAACTCCTGAATCAAAAAATGCGATTTTCATGCACTCAGCTCCTAAAACGCATCTATAACATACATAAAAATAATCCAATGGCTATTATAGCAATCTGCTACTTGTTTGACAAGATATCCGCATTCCTGCTATAATATATCTGTTCATTATGGAGAGGTACTCAAGTGGTTGAAGAGTCCGGTCTTGAAAACCGGTAGGCTGTAACAGGTGCGTGGGTTCGAATCCCACCCTCTCCGCCATATAAATACATGGAGTGGTACTCAAGAGGCTGAAGAGGACGGTTTGCTAAATCGTTAGGCTGGGTAACCGGTGCGGAGGTTCGAATCCTCTCCACTCCGCCACTGAAAATTATAAGCGACTGTGAACAAAATGCGGAAGCATTTTTGTTCGCAGTCGCTTTTTTCATATCCCTTTTAATCTTTTTCTTTCAGTATTCCCTTTAGTTTGTCCCGGGCCTGCTTGAGCGCCACCCGGACAGAACTTGGCGCGATCCCCAATTGGCCGGCAATCTCATTGGAGTTCATTTCCAGCCAATAGGTCATCTCCAAAATCTTTTGCTGGCGCTCTGGCAGCTGCAGAATGGCCGCCCGCAGCTCCTCGGTACGTTCCCGTGTCAGCGCCTGTCCCTCCGGCGTATCCTGACGATCATCGGCGGGATCGAACGCCTCATCCCAGGGAGCGTTCATTGTATAGGCCTTGCTGCCATAATATTTATTCATTACATTTTGCGCAATGCGAAACAGCCACGTAGAAAAGGCCCCCTTTTCCGGATCAAACTGCTCCAAATGCTGGTACATGCGGATAAAGGTATCGCTGACCAGTTCATCTGCCAGGCCACGGTCTTTTGTCTTGCCCAGCAGATATTGATAAACCCGGGGGAAATAGTATTCATACAATTCCGTAAGTGCAGCTGAATCACTAACCGCCTTAACCGCCAGCCTCCCCCAATAAGCTGTATTTTTGACTTCGCTCATTTTTCAGCCTCCATTAATCCTTGAGAAACACTGGCCTCTTCTAAAGCCTGCTCGGCAGATGCGCCCTCGCCTTCAGCCGCCTGGTACCGCTGGCTGTCAAAAGCCACCGGTACGCCCATAGCTTTTTCCAATTTGGCCTGACTGAGATTATACTGATACAGGGCCGTAATATAATTGGAACGGGCCTGGATGAATTTTTCCTGCGCATCCGTTACCCCCAAAAGCACATCGACGCCCTCCTCATAGCGTACCTGCGCGATTGTATAGCTATCCTGTGCCTGTTTGACTGCAGCGGCCGTCTCCGTGATATTCTGCTCAGCCGCCTTCATTTCAAGATAAGCCTTGCGGGTATCCAGCTGGATATTCTTCTTTACCTGCCGTGCTTTTGCTTCATAAGCACGGATATTCGCATCTGCCTGCCGGACATTCGCCTCAGTTATCCCGTTATCAAATATATTCCAAGAGACATTCACCCCTGCCTCCCAGGCATTGCTGCGCTCGCTCCGGAACGGATAATTGCTGGCAATATTCTGTGTAGCCACTGCGGATACCTTAGGCCGGTAACCAGATTTAGCCGTCTCCATCTGCGCATTAGCCGCCTTGATATCATACTCTGCCGCCAGTCCATCCGGACGATGTGCCAAAGCATAGGATTCACAAGCCGGCAAATCCTTATCGTACGGCTCATAGGAAAAGACCGTCGATGGCTCGACATCCATATCCTGCGGTAGCCCTACCACACTGGCAAGCGTAGATTTTGCCACAGCTACCGCCGCCTCTGCCGTAACCAGATTCTGCTTGTAATTCGCAATATTTACCTTCATCATCAAAAGATCCGCTTCCGCTACTGCCCCCTCCTCAAACTGGGCACGGATAAGTTCCAGCTGGGTATTGCCCTTATCTACCGCATCCTGTGCAATCTGCGCAATATTTTCCCGGTAAATAAGATTGGCATATGCTTCCGCTGCCTGATAACGTACGGTCTGGCGCATGTTTTCCCGCTCCATATCGGCGCGATTCAAGCGGTAACGGGCAGCTGCAATCTGCCCTTCCAGCTGGCCGCCGGTATAGACAGGCACCGTGAGTTTCCAGCTATTGGCAAACGTATTGTGATAGGGATAGGAACCTACGGTTACCGGATTGCCCAAACGCGGCAATCCGGATTCCGTAATATATACAGGCCGGTAATCTCCCGCATGCGGGTCACCATAGGCATCGTGTGCATCGTTCGCAGACTGGTAATTCCTGCCGCCAATCTTGTACGCCTGCGAATTCCAGCTGACTATTGGTCCCTTGTTGCGTCTGGCCGCCTTCAGCGCATGATCCGCTGCTTCTCTTTGCGCATCAGCAGACTCAATGCTCGCATCATCTGCCAGCGCCATGCTGATACTTTCGTCCAGGGAAAGCTGTACCTGTTCTGCCGAGCAGATTCCGGAAGAAATGGCAAGACTGCAACTTAGTATGCTGGCTAAATATAACGTATTGTTCAATTTCATGGAGTATCACCTTCCTGTTCAGGCCCCTGTCACCTGACGTTTTACCAACTCAGCAAAGAGCCCGCCCTTTGCCAATAATTCATCAAAACTTCCCATCTCCGCTATGCGCCCATCATCCATGACAATGACACGATCGCACTGGCGGATAGTGGAAAGACGATGAGCTACCACGATGCGGGTAGATTTAAGCTTGTCCAAGCTGCGGGTCACGATGGCCTGCGAACGATTGTCTAGCGCACTAGTAGCTTCGTCGAGAATCAAAATCGCAGGATTTCCCACCAAAGCCCGGGCAATCAATATACGCTGACGCTGCCCGCCGGATATATTTGAACTGCCCTCACTGATAATCGTCTGCATACCCATAGGCATATCGGCAATATCTTCGGCAATACCAGCTGCCTCTGCTGCAGCCCAGGCAGCCTCCTGAGGAAGCATCCGTGTACCTACGATATTTGTATAGATATCCCCTGTCATGAGCTGCCCATTCTGCAGGACAACCCCCATCTGGGAGCGGACCGATGGCAAAGCCAATTCGGATAGATCCTGCCCGTCAAAGGTAATACTCCCCCGCTTGGGCATTTCAAATCCCAACAACAATCGCACCAGCGTACTCTTGCCGCTGCCAGACCTGCCGACAATGGCTACATTCTCCCCGGCCGCTATCGAAAAACTCACATCTTTCAGGACATCCTCGCCTTCCACCTCCTCAACGCCGCCCTTCTGATCAGGTATCACATGGGTATAGGCAAAGGACAGATGACTTACTTCGATTGCACCGGACAATTGACCCGCTTCCTGTTTTTCTTCGGTAGTTTCCGGAACAGCTTCTAAAATCGGCCGCAGATTCTCCAGCTGGGGCTGGATGGCAAAATACTGGCTTACCAAGCCGATGACGCCCCCCATCACGCCATTGAAACTAGAATACGCTGCATTAAAGGCAATGAATTGGGCATAGCCAATCCCCGTATTGACGATCTTGCCATCGGGGCTTACCTCATTCATGCCATAGACCGCGATATAGTACAGGATCAGCGTCAACACAAACGGCTGAATACTGGAGATAATCGACGTGTAGTTATTCTGCCAGCGCAGCTTAAGGGTCCAATTCCAATGCTCGCCAAAGGTGCGCGTCCAAAGATTGTAGGCCTGTTCCTCAGCTCCCTGTACCCGGAATTTTGGCAGGCCAGCAAAAATCTGCTGTACCGTACCTGCGGATTTATTGCCTGCCTCAATGATCTTGCGCTGGAAAAACAGCACCCGCCGCAGAACAATAGCTACAAACAGAGAATACACCAGCCAGACGACAATAGCCGCCGCCGTAAGTTTCATGCTGTAATAACACATGAGGAAAATGCTCCAAAAGGAAAAAACGAAACTCAAAATGGAGCTTACGAATTCGCCAGAAGCCAGTCCTTTGGCTATGCCGATGCCGCCCATGCGGCTTGCAAGTTCTCCCACCGTAAACCGGCGGAAGAATTTAGTCGGCAAGCTCATGAGCCGCCCCCACATAGCCGCTTCAGCAGACATCTCGATGCGATTAGCTATGCGCAGCACCGCAATGGAACGCACAATCCCCAACGCTGCCGTAGTAAAACTGGTCACCATCAAAGCCTGCGTAACAGTCGCCAATCCCTGCCGGTCTAAGATGGGTATGATATCCTGGAAAATGGTTTCCGTAATAAGCGGCGTAGCCAGCGGAATAAGTCCTGCAAACAGACTGCAAATAAGAATGGTGCGATAATCTGCCAGCCAGCATTGATGAAACATGAATTTTATCAGATCCCATAATTTTAAGGCCCGTGCCGGAAATCCCGCATAGCATTGAAAGGCATCCCGGCTGACGTTTTGAGCCTCATCACCAGATAGCGCGATGCCCTCCGGATGCTGGGGCATAAAAACTCTGTAGCTATCCGGTGCCATAGGAATAAGCGCTGCGATTTCCTTCGCACCTGTATCGGGAGCAGTATAGAATCCCAGCAAGACCCCGGAATCACGCTTATACCAATTATCTGGCAAAGTTACCAGCCGCATCTGCATATTTCCTTTTTGCATCAAACGACGCAGGATTGCCACTTCATCCCAATCCCTGGTAAGCGTATCCTCCAAGCCAATGAAATCCACCGGCATTTTCAATGCGGCTGCTACCTGCCGTACAGCAAACGTAGCTTCCTCCCAAAGCGCCTTATCATGTTCTATATCTTTACCACCATCAAACAGCTGCTCTTCGCCCAAAAGGCTGCGAATGCCATTTTCCACCAGTACAATCTTACTCTTATCCCGCATGCGGATGCGACGGGCCAGCCGCTTATCGCTGGCACCGAAACGCACCCATAGCAGCATGGACAAGATACTTTCGTGTTGAATAAATGTTTCATATATTTCCGGATTGCTTGTGGCAGCGGCCAGCACTTGCCGCTTTTTCCACAGCTGCAGCATGTCATCGCCCTTGTCTGCCAGCAAGCGAAGCCAGGAAATCTGCACCAAACCGAAAAACCATTCCTCCATCTGCTGGCGCAGATATTCACCATCAACATCCTGCCACCTGAAAAGTTCGAGTTCGCAATCCTCTAAGGCATAAATCTGCATGCGGACCTCCTGAAAATCATCCAAAGCAGGAAATACCGCTTCTCCGGCCCGCTTTTCCAGCAAATAACACTGATGGAAAGAAATTTCGCCGCCTTTCTGGGTAGTGGCATAAACTTCCACACTACCGGATACCACTTGCCAGAAACTCTTATCTTCCTCCAGCAGGAAGCGATCTCCGGCAAAGAGTTTTTTTCTCATCGTCATTCCACGCTTTCCATTTCTTCCTGTTCCCGTTCCTCAATCAAACGGCGATAGGGGCCATCATGCTTTATCATCTCCCGATGCTTGCCCCGCTCGACAATCTTTCCCTTGGACAGGACTATGATTTCATCACAGTCACGAATCGTGGACAAGCGATGTGCCACAATCAAACAAGTACAGCCCCGATGACGGATATTGTCCAGCACTCGTTTTTCCGTAATCGGATCAAGCGCACTGGTTGCTTCATCCAGAACGAGAAGGGACGGATTTATGGCCAAAGCCCGGGCAATCTCCAGCCGTTGCCGCTGGCCACCGGAAAAATTCATGCCACCTTCCTGTATGACTGCTTCATAGGTACCATTGAGTTTTAAGATGTCCTCATGAATGCAAGCATCCTGAGCAGCCGCAATGATATCACTCCTGCTGACCGTATGGTCAAATAGCGCAATATTCTCTGCCACCGTACCACTGATAAGGAAAATATCCTGGTCGACAGCTGCCAATGAGCTTGTAATCATCTTGCGCGGTACATCGCGGCGAAGCACCCCATCCAAACGTACCTCTCCGCTCCATTCCTCATAAAGACCAGTGACAATCTTCGCCAGCGTGCTCTTGCCACTGCCAGAAGCCCCAACCACGGCCACCCAGCGGCCGGGACTGGCATGAAGATCAAAGTGTTCCAATAAAGGCTTTTCCAATGGGCTGTAACCAAAGCTTACATCTTTCAGCAATAAATCTCCTGACAATCGTTCCTGCGGAAACGATTTTGCCGCTTCTTCTTCAGCAGTTGGAAAATTCAAATGATCCACTTCATAAGCACGCACATCGTTAAGACGCTGCATCTGCATTTCTGTGGTCTGCAAAGTGGCTCCCAAACCCACCAGCGCATTGACCGGTGCCTGAAAGCTCCCCATCAGATGCTGAAAAGCCATGAACATACCAGCAGTCATAGCGCCTTCCATAATAGAAAAACCGCCCACCGTCATAATCAAGGCCCCATTGATGCCCGCCAGCAAAGTAGGCAACAGCTTCACAGACATGGCCCAAAGAGCCGTCTCCTGCGAGGCCATCAACACCTTGGTCTGATAGCCTGACCATTTGGTAAAGAAATCCGCCTCATCACCACTGGCCTTGATGGTCTCGATCATACGCAAACCATTCATGGCCACACCATATGCCTTGCCGGCATCCTGCTGCATACGCATATTGAGGTCTGTGAGATGCCGCCGCATCGCAAAGAATAAAATAATTTCCACGGAGCTGAATGCCACACCGATAAGGGTCAGAGCCACATTATATTGCAATAGCAATAAGAGATAAAACACCGCCACAAATAAGTCCAGCACCGCCGTAGCCGCCGGTCCCGACAGCGTTCCGGCAATGGACTCATTGAACCCCACACGGCCTGCCACCTCAGCTGCATAACGCTGATGGAAAAACTGCATCGGCAGCTTCAGCAAATGCCAAAAATAAGCAGAACTGTCTGCTAAGGTAAGCTTGCGCTGCCACTGCGTCAACACCACGGCCCTAAGCCAAGTCATGATACCGGACAGAATAAACGACACCGTCATAGCCAGACAGAAGTTCGTCATCCAATCCAAATGCTTGCGGGTAAGAATATCATCCAAGAATATCTGGCTCATCACCGGGCCAGCCAGACCAGGTATAATCGCACATAATTCCAAAATAATGATAAAGGTCAAAGCCCAACGATCCTGCAGGAGCTTTCCTGCCACATCCTTAAAGACGTTGTACCGGTGACCGGCTTTTTGAAAATCCGGCCCTGGCATAATCTGTAAGGATACGCCTGTGTATGAGGTGCGAAACTCCTCCCAAGGCACCGTACGCCGTCCCATTGCAGGATCATTGAGATACGCCTTGCCGTTGGTGATTCCCTCTAAAACTACAAAGTGGTTGAACTCCCAGTGGATAATCAAGGGAAAAACATCTTCTTCCCCAGCCAGTTCCAAAAGATCCCCCGCTGACCAGCGGTAGCCGTCAGCCTCACAGCCCCGATTACGGGCTGCCCGGATTACACAACTGGCCTTAGAGCCATCACGGTTCACACCGCATTCTGCCCGCAGCTTTTCCAGCGGAATCCAAAGGCCGTAATGCGCCAGGACCATCCCCAGTGCAGCCGCCCCGCATTCCGTGGCCTCCATCTGTAAAACCGTAGGGACTTTGACCCGGTATTTACCCGACCAAAAAGTGTTCTTCAATCGTTCGATAACATTCACCCGGATCACCTGCCCCTTAACCATTGACTCAGCTTATAAAAGACTTTCTCGATGGGCGGCCGCCGTTCAATAATGATGGACCCCGTGACAAAACTGCCTGCTGTAATGGGTTTATGCTCACCGACACTGGATGTCCAGAGATAGCCGGACTCCGACCCCGGGTCACGTACCAAATCAAAGTTCACTTCCATTACCGCACTTTGCTGCTTGGAAACAATCCACTGCGCCAATTGTTCATTCCCCAAATTCTTCTGCATCGATTGCGCCGTTACCGGATACTGCGATACGGAACGCACCGTCCCCAAAAGACTGCCCGATTGGGAAATATCCACCCCATTGGGCGCCAGCTGGATAGTCTGCCCCTTCTCTACCCGCTTTCCTTTTTCTACCGGAATATACAGGACACCTTTGAGATACTCCCGTCCGCCATCTATACGCATAGTAATGACAGGCATGCCATTTGTGACAATACTGCCTTCTCGTACCATGATCTCATCCACCGTACCGTCATAAGGGGAGTAAATGTATTCCATTGCCTCTTGCTGATAGCGGCGGGAATCAAATTCATGGACACGGCTCACAGCCTCACGCGAGCTGGATGCCAATCCCGGCCCGTATTTGGCCATACGGGTAGCCGCCTCCTCTTGTACCATGCTCACATGCGCGATAAGGTCTCCTTTTTTCACTTTGTCACCAGGATGGACATAAATCTCATCCATGCTCCCCCCCGCCATGGCACAGACTTTTGATACGCCAGAAGAATCCATGATCAATCCCATACCATCTGCCTTTACGGTAAATGAACCAAAGATAGACCAGATAACAACTGCCAGCATCATAACAGCTACCGAGATAACTCCCATCCAGCCAATCGGAGTGGTAATGCTCATTGTCATATCCAGTTTTTCCGGAGAACGCATCTTGTCCAGCGCTTCCTTGCTGAATATCTCATTGCCCTTCCGGTTCCAGCGCGCTGCTCCAACCGTTTTTTTCTCTTCGCCCATCAGTCATCACCTTCCAGCGCTGCATCCACCCGCATGCCATCTTCCAGGCCTTCCAGATTCCCCACAATGACAATATCCCCTTCTTCAAGGCCCTCGTAAATCTCAATATATTTTTGATCGTCTGCCCCTGCTTTTACCTCACGCAGATGAATGATTCCATCTGCATCCATCACAAACACAGTATCATTGGACTTATCTGTCATTGCGGACAACGGTATTGTCAGGGCTTCATAGGACTGCTCCGCCTGCATCGTCACACCGGTATAGATCATCGGTTCCAGCAGTCTGGCACGATTGTCGACCTCCCAGACCGTACGCCGGATATCCGCCGGCTCGGAAAGGTCCGGAACAATTTCTTTGAGGACAGCTTTTATCCCCATGCCATGATCTTTATTGCCCGCACCATAATCCGTGTCATACGCTTTGCCTGTAAGTTTATGCTCAGCAAAAGTCAGATTGCTTACCTGACCAAGCTGCAGATGGCGGGCATCCACATCTGTCAGATTCAGTGAAAACATCAAACGGGAAAAATCTCCCACCAAGGCAATAGGCGTTCCCGCCTGAACCTGTGCCCCTGCTTTCTGATATACCAAGAGTACCTCTCCATCCAATGGTGCTTTCACAGACAGCCAGTCCTGCTGGACCAGGTACTGGTCGCGCTGAACCTGCGCCTCACGCAAAGCCCCCTGTGCCGCCATATACTGTGCCTCAGCTTCCTCATATTTTTCCTTGGACGTCGCCCGCCGGGACATCAATCGCCCTTGGCGCTGATAGCTGTTACGTGCTCGGGTCAACATAGCCTCAGCACGGCTGATTGCACTTTCCGCCTGCTGGATTTTCAGCGGAACATTTTCATTGACCATCTCCACCAGATTCTGTCCCTTATATACTTTATCATTCTTATTCACATGCCAGCTTAGTATGCGGCCATCGGTAAGAGCCACCGCATCGGTCATATTTCTACTGGCGAAACGTACAGCATCCAAGGAAATGGCTGGCGCAAACTGCCGGCGCACGGCCTTGGCGGCGGTCACTTCTACCCGCCGGTTATCCATGCGGTTGGCGATCTGATTCTCATCGCTATAATTGAGCCATGCCCCCCAGGCTACAATAGCCAGTGCCATCAGAAGGATGAACACCATGGCTACACCATAAATCTTTTTCATATCTCGCCCTGTCCCTTCTATACTAGGTTCCTATAATTAGGTACTTACTTTATTGATTCGCCAAAAATCAAATGAATCCTACCTGCATATTGGCAAGCACAAAAAAGGCCAAAGACTGACAGGCACAGTCTTTAGCCTTTTACAAGCAAGTTTTCGTATATCTTTTTAATCTTCTTCTGCATCCGGGACCATATCCGCAGCTGTCAATGTACCAGCCTTTGCCCGCTGGGTAAGCTCTGCCGTTGCCGTGAACAAGACATCGCTCGAGCTGTTGAGTGCCGTCTCACAGGAATCCTGGAGCACCCCGATGATAAAGCCAACACCAACTACCTGCATGGCAATATCATTGCCGATACCAAATGAAGAGCAGGCTACAGGGATAAGCAGCAGCGAACCACCAGCGACACCGGATGCACCGCAGGCTCCAACCGTCGCGATGATGCAGAGCAGCAGCGCCGTCGGCATGTCGATGTCAAGGCCCAGCGTATGAGCTGCCGCCAGCGACAACACTGCAATGGTGATAGCCGCACCGCTCATATTGATTGTCGCCCCCAGCGGGATCGAAATCGAATAGGTATCCTCATCGAGGTGCAGGCGCTTGCAGAGCGACAGATTCACCGGGATATTAGCAGCTGAGCTGCGGGTGAAGAAGGCATAGATACCGCTTTCCCGCAGCGTCGTCCAAACCAGCGGGAACGGATTGCGGTGGATATGCGCATAGACGATCAGCGGATTCATGATGAGTGCCACCGAGAAGAAGGCACCGAGCAGCACGCCGAGCAGCTGGACATAGCCCAAGAGCGCCCCAAGACCGCTTTCCCCGATCGCATTGGCAACGAGGCCCATGATACCGAACGGTGCAAAGCGGATAACCCACTGGACGATTTTCGTTACCGTTTTCGCCAGATCATTGATCATGACTTTCGTGGTATCAGAAGCGCTGTGCAAAGCAACGCCACAGAGGACACCCCAAGCCAGGATACCGATGTAGTTAGCCGAAGCGATTGCATGGATCGGATTGTCCACCACGCTCAGGATCAGATTGTGCAGGACTTCCAGGATGCCACTCGGTGGCGCGAGCTTGGCATCAGCCATCTGCAGCTGCAGGCTGGTCGGGAAGGCAAAGGAAAAGCCAACCGCTACCAGCGACGCCAGGAAAGTAGCAATCACATAGAGCTTGACAATCGGGCGCATCGAAGCACTCGCATCAGCATTCTTCTGTGCCATCGCATTCATGACCAGCACAAAGACGAGGATCGGGGCTACGCCCTTCAATGCGCGTACAAACAGATCGCCGAAGATGGCGATGACCGGCACCGTCTGTGGTGCGGCTACCGCCAGGATAATACCTATGACCAGGCCTACGGCAATCAATTTGATCAATGCCGTTTCCTGATACTTTCTACCAATTTTCTTCAACTGGTTGGACATCAGAAACATCTCCCTTGCAACTCTTATTACGTAAAATCAGTCCGTCTATGCTAGGAATACATATGTTAGTATACATCAAACTTTACACCCTTGCAAGATATTTCAGTAAAAATGTTTTCCTAGAGTGAACTATTTATATTGTGTACTAAAATACGCACATATCTTTGGGATATGTGCGTATATCATGGACATATTAAGTATTTATTCTGCTTTACTGTTAAGTTCGTGCAGGTAGCGGCCCACAGCATCCTGCCAGGCCGGCAGGCGATGGAACCCCGCCGCCTCAAGGCAATCCTTGCTCATGCGCGAATTCTTGGGGCGCACAGCCTTCGTCGGATAAGCCGAGGAAGGTACCGGCGTGACCGTCACCTTGCGCCCCGCCTGACGAAACGTCTCTGCCGCCAGCTCAGCCCAGGAGCAGACCCCTTCATTCGTAGCATGATAGACGCCGTACTTATCGCTCTGGGCCATATCAGCCAGCAGTACAGCCAGGTCATGCGTATAGGTTGGGGAGCCGATCTGATCGTCGACAACCGTCAGCGTATCATGGGTTTCCGCCAGCTTCAGCATCGTGCGGATGAAATTCCGGCCATTGATGCCGAACACCCACGAGATGCGGACAATGAAGTATTTCTCCACGAGCTCCTGCACAGCTTCTTCGCCGTGGAGCTTGGACAGGCCATAGGCATTCTGCGGCTCTTTCTTGTCTGCCGGTTCATAGAACCTTTCACCATCTCCGGGGAATACGTAGTCCGTGCTGATGTAGATCATCTTTGCCGCCAGCTCCTGCGCGATCTTCGCCAGATTGCGCGTGCCCTCCGCATTGATCGCCTCGCAGATTTCCTGCTCATCCTCAGCCTTGTCCACAGCCGTGTATGCAGCACAATGGATAATCACATCCGGGCGATAGGTTTCGATATACCGTTTCGCTGCGGCATGATCCGTCAGCGAAAAATCCCGGCTTGCTACGCCCCTCACCTCGATGCCACGGCGTTCCAGCTCCTGCACGCAGTCATAGCCAAGCTGCCCCGTCACACCTGTAACCAATACTTTCATGCTTCCTAATCCTTTCTCTCTGCCGGCGGCTTCTCCCCCGCCAGCGGTATCTTCAAGAGCATCTTCGTTCCCTTGCCGAGTGCGCTCTCCATAGAAATCTCGATGCCGTGCTGCTCACAGATCCAGCTGGCGATCGACAGGCCCAGTCCCGTACCGCTGACCCCACCGTCAGCCTTCGTACGTGACGCATCCACACGGTAGAACCGCTCGAATACCCGCTGCTGGTCTTCTTTGGCGATACCGATACCGTCATCGGCCAATTCCAGCATGATATGGCCGCCATCCGGCAGGCGGCGCGCTCTGGCCGTGATATGTCCGCCCTGGGGCGTATACTTCACACTGTTTTCCAAGAAGATGCGCATCATCTGCCGCATCGTGACCTGATCGGCATAGATGACACCCTCGTCGTTTTGGAGCAGATCCACCGAATGGGTCTTGGTCACCAGCTTCATCTTGCGCATGACATCCTCGACGAGCTCTGACAATTCGATGCGCTCCTTATGGAGTACCTGCCGCTTCTGATCGGCACGCGCCAAAAACAGCAGCTTCTCGATCAATTGCTGCATGTCCTCGGCCTCCGAGCGTATCGATGAAATCCCCTCATCAAGCACTTCCTTGTCCGAGCGTCCCCAGCGCGACAACAGATCCGAGTAACCCAGGATGACCGTGACCGGCGTGCGCAGCTCATGGGAGGCATCCGATACAAACCGCTGCTGCTGCTTGAAGCCTATCTCCAAGCGCTCGAGCATATGGTTGAACGTATCGGCAAGCTCCGAGAGCTCATCACGGGCCGGCGGCACCGTGATGCGGCGGTCCATCTTCTCGACCTCGATCTTGCGCGCCGTAGCCGTCATCTCGCGGATGGGCAGCAGGATGCGCTTGCTGACGAAATAGCCAGCGAGCAGAGCCAGCAGAAAGCCCAGTATCGTCATGAGGAATAGAATTTTCTGCAGCGTCTCCAGGAAATGTTTTTCGGCCGTTATGGTCTTGAAGAAATGCAGCTGATAGATCTGCCCCTGGTACTCGACATCCATCTTGGCATGATAGATGGTCATATTGCGAACCTCAGCAACCTGCATATTCTTGTTGGCCCAGAATGGCGGATTCTTCACCGAGCTTCCCTCGATGCGCTGCAGGGACGGATAGCGGGCATCGTTTTCATAGACGACCTGTCCCGACAGATCCGTGATGCGCAGCACTACGCCAGGCATGACCGGATCATCCCGCCAGAAGCTGTCCCCCATGGGGCGCCCCTGCCGCATGCGCTCGAGTACATGATTCATGCTGATCTCGATTTCCACCTCAGCTTGGTGGTAAAACGAAAAATAAACGCCGAGTCCTGTCAGCACACTGGTAAGAATCAGCACAAGCAACAGGACCGACGCATAGAAACAAGTGATTTTCGTCGAAATCCGCGCATAACGCAGCCGGTTGAACATCATCTCCGGATGACGCAGCCAAGCTTTAATCCTTGATCGCATATCCTACGCCTCGGACAGTAAAGATGTATTTATCATCGAAATGATCGTCAATCTTAGCCCGCAGGTAACGGATATAGACATCGACAACGTTCGTGTCTCCCGTGTAATCATACCCCCATACTTCCTGCAGGATCTGGTCACGCGTAAGCACATTGCGTTTATTGCGCAGCAGGTACTCGAGCAGCGAATATTCTTTTTTCGTCAGCTGGACTTCCTCGCCCTTGACGCGTACCTCATAGCGGCTCGGGTACATGATGAGATCACGGACCTGAAGCTTCTCTCCCTCGAGGCTCACCTCGCGGCCATCAGCGCGCGGCTTGCGCAGGGCATTGCGGACGCGGGCCAGCAGTTCCTGGATGGCAAATGGTTTCGTCATATAGTCATCGGCACCGATGTCGAGACCGTTCACCTTGTCCTCGACATCATCCCGGGCCGTCAGCATGATGATGGGAATATCCGAAATCTCACGCACCTTGCGGCAGACTGTCATGCCGTCCATATCGGGCAGCATGATGTCGAGCAGCACGAGGTCGTAGTCCTCCTGCGCAATGCGCTCAAAAGCCCGCAGGCCGTTCTCCTCTGTCTCCGTCTCATAACCTTCATGTTCAAGCTCAATCTGCAGAAAACGCGCAATCCTTCGTTCATCCTCAACAATAAAAATACGTGTATTCGTCATACTAAAACTACCTCCGGAATCTACGTGATCACAGCCATCACATAATGTTTCTAATATAGTCTATTACTATGATATAACGAAAGACAGGGAAATTAAACCCCTGCCTTCCATTTCTAATTCAAATATAACCCCCGCAGCGGCTCAGACCTTCGCAGCGGCTTTGCTCACGAACTTTTCCTGCTGCACAGCAAACCGCTCGTGGATGCCGCAGCCGATTTCCTCGCGCTCATCAAAAGCGCGGACAGCAAAAGTGATCTTGCGGCCCTCCACCGCAGTGACCTCAGCTTCAGCACGTACCGTAAGCCCGACCGGCGTCGCCGCCTTATGCTGGACTGATAGCGAAATGCCTACGCTCGTCCAGCCCTCAGGCAGCAGCGCTTCCACTGCCTCAGTCGCTGCCTTCTCCATCAAGCAGGTCATGGCCGGCGTCGCGTAGACTGGCAGGCTGCCGCTGCCCATGGCGGCCGCCGTATTGGCAGCCGTGACCTTTTCCTCTACCGTATTGCTGATTCCCGTCTTGATTTCCGTCAGTTCCATTTACCATTCGCCTCCATCAACGGCCTCACAACCCTCGCTCAGATACATTTCCCGGAACAGATCGATGAGATGCGCGCTCGACGAAGACAGCGTGCGGTTCTTGAGCCAAGCCACCACCGTATGCGTGCTCATCTCCGGCTCTACCAGTTTCTTATAGATCAGATTGCCATCCGTCAGCAGATTCTTCGACGAAATCGGCACCAGCGCATAGCCCATATCCATCTTGGCCAGCAGGAGATCCTGCACGATGCTGTCGCTGACACAGACCACATTGGGCTCGAAGCCCAGCTTGCGGCAGTTCGACACGAAAATCGACTGCCAGCGCAAAGGAATGATGATCGGCGCATCCTTGAGCTCCTCCATGCGAACCCGGTCACTGGCCTCGCCAATCTCGTCGTTCTTGTTCATAATCACCACAAAGGGCTCATTGGGCAGGACAATCGATTCGTAGACCTTCGAATCGACCTGGGTACGCGTCACGCCGATCTCGATGACACGGTTATCCAGCAGCTCCAGGATCCGCGATCCTTCGGCCTCCCAGATCTGGTAGTTGACATTCGGATACCGCGCATGGAACTCCGTGATGAGCTCCGGCAGCAGCATGGCCCCCGACGAAGTGATCGTGCCGATACGGATAGAACCAGCCACCCCTGAACCGATTTCCGTGATCTCGCGCACCGTGCCATCAACCATCCCGAGAATATGCTCTACCCGCGAATACATGACCCGGCCTGCATCCGTCAAGCGGATGCGGCGGCTGCCGCGCTCGAAGAGCTGAACCCCCAGTGCCGTCTCCAGGCGCTTCATCTGCCGCGACAATGCCGGCTGGGCAATATCTAGCCGCTGGGCTGCGTGACTGATATTGCCCTCCTCGACGATGGCATAGAACGCTCTCATATCCTTGATTTCCATAACAATCCTCTTTCTTGCTCTCCCTATTGGTATACTCTTATTTTATAGTAGGTATACTATGGTTAGTTCTATTATACTTTTCTCCTCCGAAATAGGCAAATAATTTTACCGAAATTCATAGTACGAACAAAGTTTACACACCAACACATTGTAAAGCTGTAACTCTTATCCCATATTTCTGTCAATTCACACTTGTGATTTAGCTATCGCATGCTATAATATTATGAGGAAAATTTACCAATTCACATTCTATTGTTCTCCACACAATAGATACATACTATTTAAATGAACCGATTACGATAAAGGAGTTTTCGAATGACCAGAATCAAAGATGCATTGGATGCCGTTGCCGCTGCTATCATCGCTCAGAAGGATTACCTCACGGACCTTGATGCCAAGACTGGCGATGGCGATCACGGCTTGAACATGGCCCGCGGCTTCCGTGCCGCGCAGGAAGTCGTCGAAGAAATGGATGACACCTCCAAGCCCGGCCCGGTTCTCCAGGCCATCGGCAAGGCGCTGATCCACAACGTCGGCGGCGCTGCCGGCCCGCTCTACGGTGCAGGCTTCGTCCGGGCCGGGGAAGCCTGTGACGAGGACACGCATATGAACGTCGTCAGCATGGAAAAACTTCTGCGTGCAGCCATTGAAGCCATCCAGAAACGCGGCCGGGCGGAAAAGGGCGACAAGACCATGCTCGACACGCTGATTCCGATCCATGAATGCTTCCTGCCGGAAAACGCCCAGGGCAAGACACTGTTCGAGGTCCTGCAGGAGGCTTCCAAAGCCGCTGGCGAGGGCGTCAACTACACCAAGACCATCGCTGCCCGCAAAGGCCGTGCCAGCCTCGTCGGCGAGCGCAGCATCGGCTTTGAAGACCCGGGAGCTGTAAGCTCCATGATCATGTACCGTGCCCTGTATCAGTTCCTGAAAAACTAAGCACGAACCAGCCTTCTCCCTGGCAACGCCGCGGAGAAGGTTTTTGTTTGCCCGTCTCACGGGTTTGTAGTATACTCATAGAAGAAATTTCGACGCAATACAGGATTGTATAAATAGGAGGAAACAACATTGACTGAACAGAGAGTCCGCACCCGTTTTGCCCCGAGCCCGACGGGTTACATGCACATCGGCAACCTGCGCACCGCGCTTTATGGCTACCTCTACGCCAAGGCACAGAAGGGTGACTTCATCCTGCGCATCGAGGATACCGACCGCACGCGCTATGTCGCAGATGCTGTCGACTTCATCAACCGCACGCTCGAGCTCGCCAAGATCGTCCCAGACGAAGGCCCGGACATCGGCGGCGACTGCGGCCCCTACATCCAGAGCGAGCGCATGGACATCTACAAGAAATACGCCGAAGAGCTCGTCAAGAGCGGCCACGCTTACTACTGCTTCTGCGATCCAAACGAGGATCACTCCGTCGGCCAGTTCGGCGGCTATGACCGCACCTGCCGCGACCTGCCGCAGGAGGTCATCGACGAGCATCTCAAAAATGGCGATCCCTATGTCATCCGCCAGAAAATGCCGCTGACGGGCGAGACGACCTTCTTCGACGTACTGCATGGCAACATCACGATCCCGAACGAAGAGCTGGAAGATCAGGTTCTCCTCAAACGCGACGGCATGCCGACGTACAACTTCGCCAACGTCATCGACGACCATCTGATGGGCATCACTCACATCATGCGCGGCGCTGAGTTCATCACCTCCACGCCGAAGTACAACCTGCTCTATCAAGCTTACGGCTGGGAAGTCCCGACGTTCATCCACCTCGCACCGGTCATGGGCAAGAACGAAGACGGCTCCGTCTCCAAGCTCTCGAAACGTCATGGTGCTACGTCCTTCGACGACCTCGTCAACATGGGCTACCTGCCGGAAGCCATCGTCAACTACGTGGCCCTGCTCGGCTGGAACCCGAAGACGACCAACCAGGAAATCTTCTCGATGGACGAACTCATCGAGCATTTCAGCCTCGACGGTCTTTCCAAGTCGCCAGCAGTCTTTGACTACGACAAGCTCGGCTGGATCAACGGCGAATACTTCAAAGCCATGGACGACAAAACCTTTGCTGGTATGGCCCGCAAATTTGCTGGCGAGCTGCCGGAAAACCTTGCAACCAACTGGGACGACCTCGCTGCCCTCCTCAAGACGCGCCTCACGCGCTTTGGCGAGATTGCTGGCGAGATCAGCTTCCTCATCAATATGCCGGCCTTTGACGCTGAACTCTATGTCAACAAGCGCAACAAGGTAACGGTAGAAAAAGCTGCCGAATTGCTGCCGACGCTCATCGGACTCATCGAGAAGGTGGACGAAGCAGACTGGAACAACGACAACCTCTACGCAAAACTCGAAGCCTTCATCGAGGAGAACGAACTCAAGAAAGGCCTTGTGATGTGGGTGCTGCGCATTGCCGTCGCTGGCCAGAAAGTAACGCCAGGTGGCGCTACCGAGCTGCTTTCTTTGCTGGGCAAGAAAATTTCTTTAGAAAGATTGAAAAAAAGCCTTGCAAATTTGCAAAACATGTAATATAATAAATCAAGTCAGTTACGTGGCACCTTCGTCAAGTGGTTAAGACACCGGCCTCTCACGCCGGGTTCATGGGTTCGAATCCCATAGGTGTCACCAAATATCGGCGCCTTCGTCAAGTGGTTAAGACACCGGCCTCTCACGCCGGGTTCATGGGTTCGAATCCCATAGGCGTCACCAAATCGGCACCTTCGTCAAGTGGTTAAGACACCGGCCTCTCACGCCGGGTTCATGGGTTCGAATCCCATAGGTGTCACCAGGAAATAACAAGCCAGGATATATATCCTGGCTTTTTTGTTGCATGCAGCAGCAGCCCACGGATTTGACATTTCATCCCCAGCTCTTATAATGAAGTGTAATACTGTACCCTTATAGAAAGGCTGTGACTCCATCCATGTTATTTTTCTCCATGCTGCTGCTCGGTGCTGTCATCGGTTTCGTCGGCGCTGGCGGTGCCGGCGTCACCATCACGCTGTTGACCGTCGGCTTCCATGTCCCGATCCACACGGCACTGGCCGTCGCACTGGCCTCGATGGTCTTCACGATGCTCTCAGGCACCATCAGCCACTTCCGGCAGAAGGAAGTCATCGTCAAGACCGGTGCCATCATCGGCCTTGGCGGCATCAGCGGCGCTTTTATCGGCGCCAACGTCTCCAATAGGATGCCCGCTGATTTCCTCAGCGAGATTACAGGCCTCATGCTGTTTTCCAGCGCCATCATCCTCTATATCAAGCTCTACCATGACAAATGGCTTGCAGCCCATACACCGATGCGCAGCGAGCTCCTGACCGGTCACAAGCTCTGGATCTACGGCCTTATCACAGGCATCATCACAGGCTTTCTCTCCGGCGCCTTCGGCATCGGTGCAGCCGCCTATATCCAGCTGGCCCTCATGGTCATCTTCGGCGTGCCCCTGCTGCAGACCATCGGCACCTGCATGATGATCATCCTGCCGATCTCCGCCGCAGGCGGCCTTGGCTACCTGTTCAACGACCGCCTTGATTTCATGATCTTCATCCAGACGCTGGCCGGCCTGATGATCGGTGCTTGGTTCGGCGCCAAAGGCACACACCTGGCGCCGCTCCCCCTGCTCAAAGCCGCCATCGTCGCCCTGCCAGCCATCGGCGGCATCACCATGATACTCTTCCATTGATCGCAATAGAAAAGCCGGCCAGCCATGCATGCATGGCTGGCCGGCTCTTTATTCTCTTTAACGCAGGAATACGACATTCGTCGCATCGAGGAAATGGGTTGCCCCATTCTCGATCAATACGCGGTTGGCATCTGCCGTCGAGAGGATGGGATTGCCATTGTGGTTGTCGAGCGATACGGCCCGGACGACGAGCGGATTGCTGCCTGCGCGGGCAGCGCGGTTCATATCCGTCGTATAGCCGACCATACCATTGGCAACGACCTTGTCATAGTCGAGGTTCTTGTAACCGTAGATCGGCTGGCCGCTCTCATTCTTGATGACCGGGCTCATGACAGGCTTGAGTCCCAGGCCACGGCAGTCAACGATGAGACCCGTATAGCCGCCGATGGCACGTCCTGACGGTGCCGAGGCTGCCGACGACCCCTTGGACGATGCTGCCGAGCCAGTCGTACCCGTATTCGTGCCAGGCGTCGTCGTCCCTGTTCCCACATTGATATCGATATGGACCGACGACGGCATGGACGGAGCTACCGAGGGCACCGGCTCAGGGAACGTCTCCACTGCTGACGGACGCTCCATGACAGCGCTTGCCAGCGACGAAGATACGCCGAACATCGGCACCTCCATCGTGACTTCGTAGCCGCCGTCACTCGTCACGCTCTCGCTGACGATCCGGGCACCGCGAATCGTGGCATTGACTTTCGTGCGGATGACATCGCTCGTCACCTCAGCCATCTCCACCGTCGTCTCCGAGTCGATGTTGACACCACCAACATACTCAGCCAACTGGCGGTAGGCATCGACGATAGCCGCCCGGCGGGCCATCATACGGGCCTGCGACTGCGTGCGCGCCCGTGACGGTGCTACGCCGCCGCCCGTTGCGCGGATGACGCTGTTGTCCCAGTCCACATGGTCATTTGACGCGGCAAAAACCGTCGTCATGGACAGCACCATGATGGCGGTCATAGCAACAACAGTTGCCATGAGTTTGGATACTCTCATCATTTTCTTCCCCTCATTTCTTTGCAAAGGTATTTGTTCCAGTTATTTACCTAATTGTATATTAAACAAATTCTCTTAAAATCCTCTTGAAACAGGGTTTAAATTTGATTAAATAGTTGTAGAAGTCAACAAAGAGTATAACGCCCCCACCATACCTGCATCATTGCCCAAACGGGCAAATTCGAGCCGGGTCGACGTACGCATGGCTGGAACCACCAGCGCCTCCAGCCGCTGCTCCAGCCGCGGGCGCAGATAATCCTGCTGGGCCATGACACCGCCACCGAGTACAAACACCTCAGGATTCAGCAGGCAGTAGATATTGGCGATTCCCTCTGCGAGGTTGTCCACCATATGCTCGATGGCCAGCACCGCATCGGCATCCCCTGCAAGAGCCCAGGCAAAGACCTGCTCACCCGTAAGCTCTGCCGGAGAGACATTATGGGAAGCAGCCGCCTCCACGAGCATCGCCCGTGTCGAAGCTGCCTCCTCAAAGATGCGCTGCTCACCATGCAGGCGCATGAAGCCGGCCTCGCCGGCGCTGAATCCCGCACCATGCCAGGCCTTGCCCTCAAGGATGAAACAGCCGCCGATTCCCGTGCCGACCGTCATCATGAAAGCCGACGACGCGCCCTTGGCAGCACCTTGCCAATACTCGCCCAGCGCAGCCGCATTGACATCATTCTCGACCACACACGGGACCCCGCAAGCCTCGCGTACCAGCTTACCAAGCGGAGTCCCGCTGTACCCTGGGAAACTGGTCTCACCGGCAAAGACAATCTCGCCCGTCACGGGATTGACAATGCCCGCCGTATCGATAGCCACACCGGCGATCGGCATCTCTGCCTGATACTGGCGGACAATCTCCACCACCTTGCGGACGATACCTGCACCGCCTTCTTCCCGGGCCAGTGTCGGCCGGTTCTTCTTGGCTGTGAAATTGCCCTGTGCATCGGTCAGGCCATATTTGATGGCCGTTCCACCGATATCTATTGCTACATAATTCTTCATGCTATACGCCACACTTTATCTGCGTTTTTTCTGCTCTTTCTTATTCTTCTTGGCATCCTTGCCATCCTTATCCGTCTGCTGCCCCTTTTCGAGCTGCTTCTGCGCCTCTTTTGTCAGCTTGGCGCCTTTTTCCTTTTCCGTGCGGGCAGCGATCTCAGAGCCATGCTGCTCTGCATACTCGAGGATGGCATGATAGAATTTCGCGTCAACATCCTTTTCGGACAGGTCAGCGATCTTGACCGTGCGCTTCACCGTCGTCGTGCCCAAAGTCCCCCAGTCGCTATCGAGGTCTTCGTGCTTGACGATCTCCACGGTCTGCTCCTTGACATGGAACAGCAGATACTCCGCACAGCCTGCCAGATCGCCATAGCCTACCGTCGACTGGCCTTTCCAGCGGCGCTTGGAGACGACATCCTGGATCTGGATGGAATCATACGTCTTGAGTACCGGCACTGTCAGGATATCGAGATTGATATTCCCCTTCTCATCCTTGCCGAAATAGATATGCTGCTTATTGAAATAATAATTCTGACGGGCCGTCGACTGCACCCACTGATAGATTTCCTCCGAAATCGTTTCCTCTGCGTCTGCTTGCGGAGCTGCGGCAAACAGCAACGCTGCCGCGAGCAATCCCGCTCCCCATCGCATCTTCATGTAATCTTCCCCTTTAGCAATTGATTCATTCAAATGTCAGTAAGTATAACACCATCAGCTGAAAACACAATGAACTCAGTCTTCTATCTCCTTGTAGAGTTCATCCAGCTCATAAGGCGTCTCCTGATAGACGTAGTAATTGAGCCAGTTGGCAAACAGCAGATGTGCCACACTGCGCCAGCGGACAATTGGCGGGCGCGAGGGATCATCATCCGGGTAGTAGTTCTGCGGGATATTCGGGTTCATGCCTGCCTTGAGGTCGCGGTCATACTCCTGCTTGAGAGTCGTCGGATCATATTCGGCATGGCCAGTGATGAAGAACTGCCGCTTGGCCAAGTTCGCGATGATATACGGGCCGGCTTCCTCATCCGATTCCGCCAGGATCGTAAGCTCAGGCACCTTCAGGATGTCTTCCTTATGCTCCTCCGTATGGCGCGAATGCGGCACATAGAACTCATCATCAAAACCACGCAGCAGGCGCTCATGAGCCACACAGGTATGATGCTTGAAGACACCGAAGATCTTCTCCGGTACCGGATACTTCGGAATGCCATAATGGTAGTAGAGTCCAGCCTGGGCGCCCCAGCAGATATGGAAGGTGGAATAGACATGCGTCTTGCTCCACTCCATGATCTCGGAAACCTCATCCCAGTAGGCCACCTCCTCGAACTTCATGTTCTCGACCGGCGCCCCGGTGATGATCATGCCATCGTATTTCTTATGGCGCACCTCATCAAATGTGCCATAGAACTGCGCAAGATAATCGCTGGGCGTATGGCTGGGCACGTAAGTCTCCGTGTAGATGAAGTCAACCTCTACCTGCAACGGCGAGTTGCCCAGCAGGCGCAGCAGCTGAGTCTCCGTGATGTATTTGATTGGCATCAGGTTCAAGATCAATATCTTCAGCGGACGGATATCCTGGCTATAAGCCCGGTCCGCATCCATGACAAACAGATTCTCACTCTCGAGAATATGCGCCGCAGGCAGCGCATTCGGTATCTTGATTGGCATTCAACCACTTCCTTCGTTTCGCAATCTCGCCCAAGCTTTACACTTGAGCACATACTTTTTCCATTATACCATAAATGGCGCCATTCATTTACAATCTTACAATAAAATAGCCGGTTCCTTGCAGAACCGGCTCATGTCCATTTCATTTTTTCGGTGCATATAAGCGATAGTAGCGGTTGACCCACGTATCATGCTGCTTGGCATAGTCGCGCAAGGCCGTGACCATCTGATACTCATCCGAGGTTGGCGGGATCATGCGGTAGTGACCATCGAGCTCATTTTCCAGCGACTGCCAGCCCGTCTGAGGTGCCCAATGCGTGCCATTGATGACGAGCAATGTAGCCTCTGGCAGGTTCATCGCCATCTTGAGGAACTTGACATCGACGACCTTGCCATCGGTATCCTTTGTCTCCTGCCAGCTCCAGAAGATCAGGTTATTCTTTTCCATGCGCATCGTCGTCGTATCGGCAGCAATCGTATAGCGGATGCCATCGGGCGTCTGTTTCGTAAAGATATCGTACCAACGGTCTTTCGCCTCAGCCCGTGCCGTCTCACCGGCGCCCGGGAAAGCCCGGTCGATGGCAGCCTGATAGAATGCCGCATCAAAGGCCTGCGAGTTGATTTCCTTGCCCTTGGCATCGTTGTTGCGATAAGCCGCATCATTGGCATGCGACCAGATCACCGCGCCCGTCTTATCATGGAAATGTTCCTCCATATACCACACCTGACGCGTCTGCGGGTTTATCGACAGCAATGCCGTGCTATACGCAAGTTTCCCCGGATCACCGATCTTATCCAGCAGACCATATGCCGTCAGGGTTTCCTTGGCTCCCTCATAGCTGTATTCCGTCTTTGTCCAGGCCTGTACATCCGTCTCATAGGCTGCCTCCCCTGCCTTGCTGCGGCGTGGCATCGTCACGACAGACTGGTAATCGATATACTTGCTGTAATTATCGTCGGAGCTCAGCCAAAACCAGCCCGTTGGTGCCGGCTTGCTTACTGGCTGTGCCTCTGCCTGCGTCGCAGCCAGGCGTATCGTCGCCGACCCAGGATCCGTATGCACGACCGTCTTAGCCGACACCGGTGCGGCCAGGAAAAGCCACAGCGAGCAGGCCCCCAGCCCCAAGATATACCTTGCTTCTTTTCTCATTGCTATCCACCTCTTTATCAGCGGTAATTTTATCGGAATATGTATTATTGTACCGTATTTGCGTGTGACTGGCAAATTTCCTGCCTGTCATTTTCCCCGCCCGGCATCTCCACATCATCCAGGATGCCCAGCAGCGCCGCAATCGCAATGCCATAGTTCGACATCGGCACGCCCTGCCTGCGGCACGCTTCGACGCGGCTCAGTACATACTTGCGATTGAACATGCACGCCCCGCAATGGATGACAAAATCAATGCCCGCCTGCCGCAGGTCCGCGGGAAAATCGCGGCCTGCTGTCACCGTGATCTCCAGCTGCCCGCCCAGGCACTTGCGCAGCAGCCGCGGCAGCTTCACCCGGCCGATGTCTTCGTTCAGCGGCCGGTGGGTACAGGCCTCAGCAATCAGGATATGCGCATCAGCCGGAAGCTCCAGCAGCTTGCGGGCCGATGCGGCAAAATAAGCAATATCGCCCTTATAGCCTGCAAACAGCACGGAAAATGACGTCAGCCGGCTCGCTGCCGGTTTCTGTGCATGGACACTGCGGAATGCCTGCGAATCCGTGATGATGAGCTGTGGCGGCTCCTTGAGCAAAGCCAGCGTCGCTGCCATCTCATCCGTCGTGCAGCAAAGCACATGACAATGCCTGTCCAGCAGCTCCCGCAAAGTCTGTACCTGCGGCAAGATCAGCCGCCCCTTCGGTGCCTGTATATCCTGCGGCATGACCAGCAGGACTGTATCGCCTGCAGCACAAAGCCCTGCGGTGATGCTCTCGGCCGCATAATCCTCTGGCAGCTGGCGGATCATTTCTGCCCGCAGCGCGTCCAGGCCGCTCTTTTCCGCAGCACTCACCACCAGCGGCGTCAGGCCTGTCTGTTCCTGTATCCTCCGGGATAGCTCCTGCCCACCATCAGCCCGCACATCGGCCTGGCTGACCACAGCTACCACAGGTGTCTTCGCCGCCTGCAGGCGCTTTATCCACTCGCACTCGCCAGCCATATCCTCATCGCTGAAAAGCACCAGCGCAATATCTGTTTCCTTGGCGGCCTGCTCGGTCCGGCCCACACGCAGTGCGCCGAGCTCCCACACATCATCGAAGCCGGCCGTATCGATGAATACCACTGGTCCGATGCCATGAAGCTCCATCGCCTTGTAGACCGGATCTGTTGTCGTCCCTGGTACAGCCGACACCGTTGCCACCTGCTGCCCCGTCAATACATTGACCAAACTCGACTTGCCACTGTTGCGCTTGCCAAACAGGCCGATGTGCAGCCGGTTGGCCCGCGGCGTATCATTAAGACTCATTTCTACTCACTCCTTGCGTCCTTCTTCTTATTCAGTATAGCACAGCCCCATCAAAATATGATACACTGTATGGGTACATCAACAGAAACAAAGGAGTCTTCATCCATGAGTGATTATACGAACTTCCAAGTAGGAGAACGCTTCCCGCTGCCCATCAAGAACCAGCAGGATGGCGGCATGTTCCAGATTGATGCCAACGGCAGCATGTTCATCCTGCAGCTCTCGCGCACTGACGTCATCGCCACGGAAGCCTTCCGCACGGGCAAGATGGAGCTCGCGCTCTACGAGCAGGATGGTCTGCTGTTCTTCCTCTATCAGATTGACGGCATCTTCAAGGAAGGCTGGGGCGATGCGCCCTTCTCGCTTACGGGCATCAAGCCCGAACTCATGCCGACCGAGAAAAGCCTGCGGGACTCCGTACTGCATCTCTATCTTGTCGACACTACTCTGCAGATCTTGCTGGCCCAGCGTGAGGTCCAGGTAAACGAGAAATTCATGTGCATCCTGCGCAAGCACGTCAATCACCAGCAGCAAAAACCGCTCTCCCCCGAAGGCTATCGCAAGAAAGTCCAGCAGATCTGGGCCCAGAAGACCTCTGCACAAATGCGTGAACAAGCCTGTGCCGTCCAGGAAGTCAAGCTCGACATCACCGTTCCCCAGCCGCCACAGAACCTGCACTGAATAAAGGCATAAAATAAAGGCGCCGCCTGCACGATAAAACAGGGACGCCATTCTTACATATTTTGTTACGCGACACCTTCAGCCACGTTGTTATCAATCTCACGGCTATCGAGCCATTCAGCTACTGCCTGATACTCTGCAGATTTGCGGTCTGACAAAGTCCGGCCGACCACGTCATGATTTTCAGCATAAGCTTTAAAACCGGTATGGCCCATCAGTTTAGCTGCTTTCGTGAACTGTTTTACGCGGACGGGAATAAACACATCTTCCATCCACTGAGAATAAATTTGCACTTTCATGATAATCTCTCCTTGTAACAAAAATCCTGATTGCAATTGATCGAATTGATGAAATAACCCTCCACATTATCTCGACCAATTCCCAATCATGCAAGTACAATCCTCTGTCATTGCTCTTCTGTTGCAAGTTATATCGTTGATTATCACGAAAAACTTAAGCTCACGTAACAAAAATATGTAAAATCCTTAATCCACTTTTGATATCACTTTGTACTCTTATTCTACTACCACGCAGGTATCATGTCAATAGATTTGTTAGAATATTTTTTATAGTCGATAAATAGTCTTTATCAACTTAATCCAGCTCGATAACCTTGCGTTTCCGCCCCGCCAATTGCAGAGTCGTTGTATAGCCAAATCCCTTCGCGTAATCAACAGCTTCCTGGTTATACGCGCCACAATCCTCCGGCTTATGGGCATCGGAGGTCGTGATGATCGGCAGGTCATATTTCGCTGCCAGCCGCATGAACTCTGGATACGGGGAAATCTCGGCAATCGGATAGCGGTACAGCGTCCCCGTATTTACGTCGACAATCATATCCGCTTGCTTGAGTGCCTTGACCGCCCGCTCGAGATACGGGGTCACATCAAAATCAGGCAGGAACTTGAACAGGCGGATATTGAATGGATGACCGAGCACATCATACAAACCAGCCGCAGCCAGCTTCTCGATTTCCTCCGTATACCATTCGTAGATATCTTCCAGCGGATGATTTTCCCATTCCGCCTTGATCTCCGCCGAATCATACGCCCAGCCATGCAGGAAATGCACGGAGCCGATCACATAGTCAAACGGATACTCCCTGAGGATATCCCTGACCTTTCCCTGATCCTGGAAGTTGCAGACCTCAATCCCGGTCCGCACGGTATGCGTCTTGCGCAGCTCCGCCATGAAGGCAAAATATTCATCGAGCGTATACTTGAATTTGTTCGACTTGAGCCACTGCTGCTGGAACCGTCCGATGAACGAATCATCGAGCACCAGGTCCTCATAGTAGAGCTCCTTGAATTCCGGAAATGTATGCGAATGCTCGGAAATGCCGATTTCCGCCAGTCCCCGTGCCTTGGCCGCCGTGAAGAAGCCTTCCACCCAATCCTTGTCGTAGGCCCCCTTCTCAAAATGCATATGGTAATCGATCTTCATCGTATCAACCTCCCCATCAAAAAACCTGCAACCCCATTGTAGCATATCCGCTCACGAAGTTACAGGTTTACACCATTTCTTTACTTGTCGCAGAGTCCCTGCTGGATGAGCTGGCCAACGGCCTGCATGACACCACCAGCGGTATTGGACGGTGCTGCAAAACGTGCCAGGGATCTGATGGCCGGCTGGGCATTTGCCACAGCAAAACTATAAGCTACTGCCTTCAGCATATCCGCATCGTTGGCATAATCGCCAAACGCCGCACATTCCTCAGCTTCCAGCCCCAGATAGTGCTGCACCTGCTTGACAGCTGCGCCCTTGTTCACCCCCGGGGCCATGACATCCACCCAGCGGTCGTCCGCATAGGCAATCTGCACCCGCGCACCGAATTCCCTGAGCTGCGGGCAGATCCGCTGCTTTGCCCGCCCCTCCGGCACAAAAAAGGCCAGCTTGAGCACCTCATCGTCCACTGCCGCCCAATCGTCCACCAGCTCCCACCACGTGCCATAACGTGCCAGCTCGGCCCGCAGCCGCATATCGATCTTCCTGCGGCGCAGATAAGCGGCCCGCTTGCCCCCGAGCAGGACGCAGACCTGCTCATCTGCCGCAAACCTTGCCAAAAGATCTGCCGCCAGCTGCCGCTCCAGCGCACACGAAACAATCTCCTGGCCCCGATACTGAGCCAAGGCTCCATTTTCCGCGATGAACAGGAATTCCTCCTGATAGGGGGCAAACAGCGTCAGCAATGATGGATACTGGCGCCCGGAGCACGGCGCAAAGAGGATTCCGCGCGCATGCAGCTGCTGGATCATATCATCAAAACCTGCGGGCAAGCGCCCCTTGTCATCCAGCAATGTCCCATCCATATCCGACAGTATCAGTCTGATCATCGGCAGCCTCCTGACACAAACTCCGTGCAGAACAATGTTCCGCACGGAGTTTCCTGCTTATTCGCCACGCCGGCCATGGTACAGGCACCACGGCTCCTCTGACATATAGTCGCCCTCATGATAATAGGCTGCACGTGCCCGGCAGCCGCCACAGCCCCCCTTGTACTGGCAAGTACCGCAGCCGCCGCTGTAATCCAGCGTGCGGAGTTTCTGGAGCACCTCATTGTTCGCCCAGATCTCATCAAACGGCGTCTCGCGCACATCGCCGAGCTCCATATTGAGGTAGGCGCACGGCTGCACCTTGCCTCGCGGGCTGATGATGCAGTAGGACAGTCCCGCCAGGCAGCCGCGATGGAAACGGCTCTTGACACCAAGCTGATCGGCAATGCGCAGGAACTGCGGCGCACACGTCGGCTTGAGCTCGATGTCCACCTCTTCCTGCTTCTTCATGATGCGTGTAAGCACGCTCTCATACTGCTCTGCCCGCAGCGATTCTTCCTCGATGGTCTTAGCTCGCCCCGTTGGCACGAGGAAGAAGAAATGGACAGCCTTGGCACCAAGCTCGACGGCGAAATCAACCATAGACTCGATTTCTGCCTGATTCCAATCCATGATTGTCATATGAATCTGGAACGGCAGGCCAACTGCCTTGCAGTTCTTCATACCTTGCACCGCGCCATCCCAGCCACCGGGGAAGCTGCGGAACTTATCGTGCTTTGCCTTGTCGAGGGAGTCCAGAGAGATGCCCATGCCACGCGCACCGGCCTCAGTGAGCTTCTTGGCCACCTCCGGCGTGATCAGCGTACCATTCGTGCCGAACACCGGGATCAAGTGCAGATCCGACGCATACTTCACGAGCTCAAAGATATCGGGGCGCGTCAACGGCTCACCGCCCGAGAAGATCATAATCTTGAAACCGGCCTTGGCAATCTCACGCAGGAGTTTCTTGGCCTCCTCGGTATTCAGCTCTTCCTCAGCCTTGCAGCCCGCATCACGGTAGCAATGCGCACAGTACATATTGCAGGCATTCGTCGTATTCCAGGAAATGATTTTCATCTTACTTGCCCTCCGTCAGACCGATTTCCTCATCCGTGAGGTAGCAGGACGGATCAGATTCCCAGAAGTCTCCCGTGACTGCCTCAGCCCGCGTGCGGAAATTGCCGTTGCAGTTGTCCAGCCATCTGCACTTGGCACAGCGTCCCTTGAGAAGATGCTTGCGGTCTTTGAGGCCAGCCATGATGGGATTGGATACATCCGACCAGATATCGCCGAACTTGCGGTCACGCACATTGCCGAACGTATGGTGCTGCGTGAACTGATCCGGATGCACATAGCCCAGCGGGTCGACCTCGCCAAACGCGATGCCCGAACGGTTGCCACCATTCATCGCGATATACTTCTTGATCTGCTCAGCCACCTTATCCTCGCCAGCAGCCAGTGCCTTGAGATACATATAGACGCCATCGCAATGGTTGTCTACGGTCAGGATTTCCTTCTCAAGACCGCGCTCCTCGAAATCCTTCGTGCGGCGGATGATCGTATCCATTGCCCGGCGGGATTCCTCTGCCGTCACATCCTGATCCACCATGTGCTCGCCACGACCCGAATAGACCAGATGATAGAAGCAGACACGATTGATGTTCTCGCGCTCGATGAAGTCAAAGATATTATCGAGTTCCTTGATGTTGTGATGGTTGATGGTAAAACGCAGGCCCACGCGCTGGCCAACTGCCACGCAGTTCTTGATGCCCTGCATGGCTTTCTCGAAAGCCCCCTCGACCCCGCGGAACTTGTCGTTGACATCCTTGAGGCCATCCAGGGAAATGCCGACATAACCCACGCCGATATCCTTGATGCGCTGCGCAACTTCACGGGTGATCAGCGTACCATTCGTCGACAGCGTCGGACGCACACCTTTCTGCTGCGCGTACTCGGCCAACTCGAAGAAATCCGGCCGGATCAGCGGCTCGCCGCCCGAAAACAACAGTACCGGCACATGGAAATCTGCCAGATCATCGATGAATTTCTTGGCCTCCGCCGTCGTCAGCTCGTCCTTATATTTCTGCGCATCCGAGCCCATATAGCAATGCATGCATTTGAGATTGCAGGTTTTCGTGGAATTCCAGACAACGACCGGCCCCATCCCTTCCGCTGCTCCATTGCGCATCGTATGGGCATTCTTCGTATACCGCAGGCCATCGCCAAAATAATCGCGGGCAAATAAAAGCTTCGTTACACTGATCATTATTTCGTACTCTCCTAAATCACACTGAATCACACACAAATCAGACGTTGGCGCACTCCGCACGGATACCATCCAGCAGCAGGCGCGTCTTCATCGCCACATTCTCCTGGAACGAGATATTGAGCTTGCTGAATGCCGCCGCTTGATAAATCGAATGGAACATCTCCGCGATAAGCTCTGCCGGCACATCACTGCGCACCTCGCCCTTTTCCTGTCCCTCACGCAGGATACGCTCAAAGATCACCTTGAACCCTGGCGAGAGAACCTTCGTCTGCTTATCGCTCCCCTCCGGCAGGCCGGAATGGTCAGCTGCCGACAAAAACAGCGGCAGCACATAGCGGTTCTTATCCAGGAAGGCCGCCGTGATGCGGCAGCCAGCCTCCAGGAGGTCTCTGGCCGGCCGGTTCTGGGCGCGCAATTCCTTCAGCTCCGTTGCCACCTCGCGCACCATTTCCTGCATCAGCTGGACAAGGATTTCCTCCTTGGACTGAAAGTAATTGTAGAACGTTCCGATGCCCAGATCCGCGGCATTCATGATATCTGCTACGGAAGTCTCCTTGAATCCCTTGTGGCTGAACTGCTCCACAGCCGCAGCAAGGATGGCCTGGCGAGAGAGCATTTTCTTTCGCTCCCGGCGCCCCATCTTCTCCTCCATCTCCATCGCTCTCCTAACTATGCCTGCATTTTGTATTAATGCTCATTCTATATTATCGTTCTCTTTTATTATAATCGAAAACGATTTCGCTGAAAAGAGAAAAATGAACTATATTCATAATTTTACCAACAACTGCATCCACCAGAAAACAACCGAAAAAAAATTTTAAAAGAAATCACAAAAACTGTTGACATATCCCCCTGCCAGTGATATTATAATATTCGTTGATTGCGACAGCAGTCAGCAAACAGAATATCAACCATGACTCAGTAGCTCAGCTGGATTAGAGTATTTGACTACGAATCAAAGGGTCGGGGGTTCGAGTCCCTCCTGGGTCACCATTTTGACTGATAAGTCCTTATTCCTTCGGGATAAGGGCTTTTTTGTTTTTCCAGACTGAACACAGCAAAAACGTGGCTATTGCACCATACCAGGCAACAGCCACGTTTTTGTTATCTATTTCTCTTCGGGAACATACCAAAGCCCCTTATTGTTTTTCTGCATGTACTCTTTGAACTCCACCGAATGATAGGCATCAGCGATATCCTTGACCCACTTGGCATCCTTGTCTTTCTCACGCACCACGAGCTGGAGCAGCAGGTGCGGCAGGATGTCTTCGGTCAGCAAGGCAGTCTGCGGATCGATTTTGGCATTATAGACAATCGATCCCGTGATCACGATGAAATCGAAATCCGTGCGCACGGCAGGGATGTTGAGGGACTTCATCTCCGTGAAGCGCAGATTATACGGATTTTCAATGATATCAGCCTGGGTTACCGTCGACAGGTCTTTCTGGGGATTGAGCTTTATCCAGCCAGCCTTCTGCAAGAGTGCATAGGCGCGGGCAGTATTGGCCGCATCATTGGGCACCGCGATATGGTCGCCGGCGGCAATCTCCTTCAGGTCCGACTTCTTGCCAGGGTAAATCCCTGCCGGCACCGTGGGAATCGGCGTGATAGCTGCCAATTTGCCCCCCTGCTTCTGATTGAAGTTTTCCATATAAGCCGTGTGCTGCTCGACATTGAAGTCCACTTCGCCATCGTTGAGCACCACATCCGCCTGCAATAGATCCGACATATCCTTTCCGACCAGCTTATAGCCCTTCGCTTCCAGGATCGGCTTCACGCCCTGTTCAAACAGTTCCGAGTATGGCCCCTGGGATTTGCTGTATACCAGTTCTTTCTTGTCCGCACCATTATCGCTCTGCGAGCCGCAGCCTGCTGCCAGTAAAGCCGTAATCGCCAAAGCGGCTGCTATCCATTTTCTAAGTTTCATGATTTATCATCCTTTCCCCAACATAATGTCAATGACCGCGGGCTTTCGCCGCAAAGAAATTTCCTGCCGACTGGATCAGCTGTACGAACACCACGAGGACAATGACCGTAAACAGCATCAACGGAAAATTCATGCGCTCGTAGCCATAAGTCAGTGCCAGATCTCCTACACCGCCAGCACCGATAGCCCCAGCCATGGCCGTGGCTCCCAACAGGCCGATTGTTCCCGTCGTCACCGATAAGATCAGCGATGCTTTCGCCTCCGGCAGCAGGAAATACCAGATGGTCTCCCAGTAGGATGCCCCCATCGATTTAGCCGTTTCAAATATCCCCGGGTTGACCTCCAAAAAAGAGTTCTCAAACAAGCGGGCCAGATACGGCGTGATGAATACCACCAGCGGCACCAATGCCGCCGTAGTACCGATGCGTGTTCCCACGAGCATCTTCGTCAGCGGCAGGATGAAGACCAGCAGGATGATGAACGGCACACTGCGTACGGTATTCACCACAGAATTCACGAGCACGTAGATGCGCCGGTTCGGGATAAGCCCCTGCTGACGGCTCACCACTAAGGTCACGGCAATAAATAACGCCAACATCGTGCCAATGGCCAAGGCCACAAAGACCATATATAAAGTCTGCTCTGCCGCCAGCACCAGCTGCTCCGGCGATACTCCAAGTTCTATCATACTGCCACCTCCTGCCAGGCTACTTCATGACTATCCAAATACTCGGTTGCAGCAGCCAAAGACTTCTCCGAGCCAATAAATTTCACAATGAATATCCCCAAAACCACATGCTGCAGTTCCGTTACAGCAGCAAATAAGACACTGCTTTCCACCGGAATCCGGCGATTTATGTTATAGAGGATATTTTCCTTTGCCACATTCCCCTGGAACCGCAGCTTGAGCAATTTATACGCCCGCTCCTCCTGCTGCAAATCTGCCACCAAGCTTTCCGGCAATACATCGGGAATGACTGTCCGCACAAATCGCTGGGTAATCGGCCGCTGCGGATTGCCAAACACGTCGAGCACCGCTCCCTGTTCCACGATTTGGCCGTTCTCCATCACCGCCACCCGGTTGCAGATGCGCTGCACGACTTGGATCTGATGGGTAACCAGGATAATGGTGATCCCCAGCTGCTGATTGATCTGTGCCAGCAGCTGCAGAATGGATTCCGTAGTATCCGGATCCAGCGCACTGGTCGCCTCATCGCAGAGCAGGATTTCCGGATTCGTAGCCAAAGCACGGGCAATCCCCACACGCTGTTTCTGCCCGCCCGACAGCTGCCACGGATAGGCATCCTTCTTGCCCTCGAGCTCCACAAACGCCAGCAATTCCTCCACCCGCGCAGCTATCTGTTCTGCCGGTGTATGATTGAGCCGTAACGGGATGGCAATGTTTTCATAGACCGTACGCGATTCCAGCAGATTGAACTGCTGGAATATCATGCCGATCCGCTTGCGCCCCCCACGAAGTTCCCCCTCTGTGTAATCGCTCAGCTTGCGTCCATCCAGCTTGACATAGCCCTGATCTGGCACCTCCAGCGCATTGACCATCCGCAGCAGCGTGGATTTCCCAGCGCCACTGAACCCGATGATCCCCCAGATCTGCCCTTTCTCTATCGTAAGCGACACATCCCGCAAAGCCTCCACAGTCTGTACATCACTCACAAAGCGCTTGCTGACATGCGAAATCTCAATCATGCTGCCACACCTCCTGCCTGAGTGCCTCCACTGCCAAACGTGCCATATATGCCGCGGCGGGATAAAGCGCCTGCGGATTGGCAACGAACTTCGGATTATGGTTGACCGGTCCCAGCCCGGTACCGATGAGGGAAAACATCCCGGGGATATCATCCAGATAATAGGCAAAATCCTCACCGCCCAACGATGCTGCTGCTTGACGCACGGTAAGGCCTGCCTTCTGTGCCGTTTGCCGGGCAAAACCATAGAGCTTCTCATCGTTGCTGGTCACTGGCGGGCCAGCTGTATACCGGACCTTGGCCGTCCCGCCAAAGGTCGCTGCCACGCCCTGCGCGATTTCCTCCAGCCGCCGCTGGATAAACGCCCGTGTCTCCGGCGTCTGGGTACGGACAGTTCCCTCCAGCTGCACTTTGCCCGGGATGACATTCCAAGTGTTGCCGCCATGGAACTGGGTGACGGTAACTACCGCTGCCTCCAGCGGACTTGCATTGCGGCTGACGATGCTCTGCAGGCTCGTGACGAAGGACGATCCCATGAGGATGGTATCCGTTCCCCGTTCCGGATGCGCAGCATGGGCGCCCTTGCCCTCGAAGTCCACCTCGAACCGGTCTACCGCCGCCATGACTGGGCCAGTCATGAGCCCGACCTCGCCCACGGGAAACAATGGCGACGTGTGCAAGCCGAAGATTGCCCGCACGCCGTCAAGGACGCCTGTTTCCAAGATCCTCTTCGCCCCACCTGGTGCTTCCTCTGCCGGCTGGAAGATCAGCAGCACCTTCCCGGAAAGCTGCGCCTCCTGCTTTTTCAGCAGCAAGGCCGCCCCCAAAAGAGCAGCTGCATGGAAGTCATGGCCGCAGGCATGCATTTTCCCTGGCCGCTGTGACCGATAGGGCAAATCTGTCTGCTCATCGATCGGCAGCGCATCGATGTCAGCCCGCAAAGCTATCAACGGTTCTCCCTGACCGACCTCTGCCACCAGGCCAGTTGCCAGCGGCAGATCCAAGATGTGGATCCCTGCCGCAGCCAGGACATCCTTCAAGCAGACTGTCGTCTCATATTCTTCATAAGACAGTTCCGGGTGCCGATGCAGCCAGTAAAACGTCTCCGTGATTTCCTGCTTTATTTTCTCTTCATAGCTATTATCCGGCATGATCCCGCCTCCTTTATTCATACTTATCATATATGTTATGTCTATATAATAACATATTATCCCCCTTTGTCAACATAGATGTGAAAAATATTGTTATTTTTACCAGATAATGTAAACTTTATTCTATATTATCCCTTCCCTTGTGTTTATGAAGAGTATTTTCCAGCCTTTTTTATTGACTTTTATGAAAAACAGCTGTAACATTGTAAACAATCTACGAAAGGAAGGCATTCATATGAAATCATTCGAAAGACTCAGTGCATTCATCTCTAAGTATATGGCTGTTTTCGTCATTCTCGTGGCAGCCATCGCCCTCATCGCCCCCTGGACATTCAAGTGGGCTGCGCCCAAAATCACCATCCTGCTCGGCATCGTCATGTTCGGAATGGGCATGACCCTGCGCCTGCGTGACTTCAAGCTCGTATTCCAGCGCCCCAAGGACGTCTTTGTCGGCGCCTTGGCCCAGTTCACGATCATGCCGGCACTGGCCTGGCTGCTCGCCAAAGGCTTCGGCCTGCCGCCAGAGCTTGCCGCAGGCGTCATCCTTGTCGGCACCTGCCCGGGCGGTACCTCTTCCAACGTCATGACGTACCTGGCCCGCGGCGACGTCGCCCTTTCCGTCTCCATGACGATGACCACCACGGTGCTTGCACCAATTGTCACGCCGCTCCTTACCTGGTGGCTGGCTGGCGAATGGGTTGAGATCTCCCTCGCCGCCATGATGATGTCCATCGTACAGGTGGTCATCCTGCCGATCGTCCTCGGCATCGTCATCAACAGTTTCTTTGAAGAAACCGTACAGAAAATCGTCAAGCTCCTGCCGCTTGTTTCCGTTGTGGCTATCGTACTGATTGTCGGCGGTGTCGTGGCCGTAAGCTCCCAGCGCATCCTAGAAACCGGCCTGCTGATCATGCTCGTCGTCATGCTGCACAACCTGCTTGGCTACAGCATCGGTTTCCTCATCGCCAAGGCACTCCATATGAACGTGGCCAAGGCCAAGGCAATCTCCATCGAGGTCGGCATGCAGAACTCCGGTCTTGCTACCTCTCTTGCCATGCTGCACTTCGGTGCCGCCGCAGCTATCCCAGGCGCCATCTTCAGCGTCTGGCACAACATCTCCGGCTCGCTGGCTGCCAACTATCTTTCCAGCCACATGAATAAGGAGCCAGAAACTCCCACCTACGAAACTGCCAACGCAGGCAGATAAAACAAAAACGTGGCGGTTGCATCATATCGATGCAACCGCCACGTTTGGCTTTATCTGTTCAATAGATTTTTTAGTTTTCTGCCACAGCAACCACTGCGTCTTCCTCTTCCTCATCTGTCTTATTGATAAGGCGGTTAAGCATGGGAACCGTCAGTGCCATGACAACGGTGACGCCAAGCGTCACCAGGCCGATCTGCGTGAATACCTGGCTATAGACCGGCAGCGTCTGCAGCGGATCGACGATGTCCTTCGATACCGTGGTCAACGTCGCAAGCTCACCGCCCAGGATAGCCGAGATAGCCGTCGTCAGGAACCAGGCACCCATCAGGAAGCCGATGAGCTTCTGCGGAACGAGCTTGGAAATCATCGAGAGCCCGAGGCCACTGATGAAGAGCTCGCCAATCGAAGACAGGAAATAGGAACCGACCAGCCACCAAGCCGATACGATACCATCGCTGCTCGCAAAGTTAGCCGAGAAGCCGACGACAAGGAACGAGCCAGCCGTCAGGAACATGCCGAGCGCAAACTTCGCCGGCATCGAAAGATCTTTGCCCTCGCTGCCGAAGTGCGAGTAAGCCCAAGCCAGCACCGGGCTTGCAATCATGATCCAGAACGGATTGAGCGTCTGGAATACCTCAGCATTCGGGATGGCAATGCCGAGGATCGAATGCTCGACATTCTTGATGGCGAAGAAGTTCAGCGACGTCGGCATCTGCTGATAGAGCGTGAAGAACACGATGGCCTCGACAATCAGGATCATAGCCGCAATCATCCGGCTGCGCTCAGCGCCCTTCGCCTGGATGATCATCTTGAAGAACACACCATAGACCAAGAGACCAATGATCAGCAGCAGCCAATGTGCCACCGAAAGATGCGAGAGCATCCAGCTCGAGAACAGCGTCATGGCAGCGACGCCGGCAATCGTCAGAGCGAGCTTCTTGTAAGACAGCGGCTCAGCACCAGCCGGAGAATCGATGCCGCGCACCAGATAACGGAAACCGATGAAGCCGCCGATGGCCATCACCAGCCCCATCGCACAGACCATGAAACCCAGCGAAAGCCCATACTGCGAGCCGATGATTGGTACGAGCAGCATCGAGACAAAGGAACCGATGTTGACGGCCATATAGTACATCGTGAAGGCACTGTCGAGGTCCTGCTCATCGCCCTCATAGAGCTTCGAGAGCAGCGACGACGGATTGGCCTTGAAGATACCATTACCACAGGCAATCGCACCCAGCGCGAGGAATACAAGCGTCTTATCCTCCCCCGCCATTGCCATCAGCGCATAGCCGAGCATCAGCACCACAGCACCCAGCGTAATCGTCCGCTGCGTACCGAGCACCTTATCGCCGATATAGCCGCCAATCGAAACATAACCATAGACCATGGCGCTGAACGCACCGAAGACAACAAACGACTCTGCATCTTCCATACCGAGGCTCTTGACAAAGAAGCCAGCCAGCACAGCCTGCAAGCCATAAAAACCGAAACGTTCCCAGAACTCAAGGAAGAACAGCATGTTGAATGCTTTCTTGCGGTTCACTGGATGTGATTCAACCATAATCAAGTCTCCTAACTTTTTTTCGCCAGCAGATCGTCAAAATCCATTGGCCGTTTACTTGTATAATACCAGGGGACATTATAGCATAAATATAAGCATAGTCAAATAGTCCCAATATGTAAAAACTGTTACACTGCTCAACTCCTTGCCTATACTTCTATATTTAAAGCACAAACGTCTTTTGTATATACTATAAAAGGACATATGTCCTGAAAATAATCTGTTTTACATTTATTTTACCCTGCTAAAATAACACATAAAAAAAGTAGATTTCGTAATCTTGTACTGTTTCGCCGACAAACAGGTAAAATGTCCACAAAATATATACAAAGCCAGCCCTCGCCGGCTGGCAGCTCCAGGCAAATTGACATGCGGCTGATATTTGTTACAATAAATTAGGAACAAAGATAAGAGAAAGGACTCAGTCTATGCTTTATATCATTACCAAACTCGTTACCGAAGGCGACAAGAAGGCCTTCTCCATCCTTGGCGCTGTCGATGACAAGAAAAAAGCCGCAGCCATTGCCGCCGAGGCCTACAAGAACTACAACAAAGCCGCTTCCTTCCAGAATGTCGAGATGATCACCGAGTGGCTGGCCACGCGCCTTTCACACTCCTTCCGCCTCGACAAGGATCACCGCTTGCAGCTTGCCATCACAGAGCTCGACGGTGAAACGCTGCCCGAAGACAAGCAGCTGGTCTTCAGTGCTGCCGCCGAGGAAGAGGAACTCATGCGCCGCGTCAGCCAGGCCCTGTTCGAGGGCAAGCACACCGCTGAACGCGGCCAAACCACCACCTCCTGCCCTATCGAATAAACATTCCAAAGCCAGGACAATCCTATAAGGAAGAAACAAGAAACCGCTGACAGAAAACTGTCAGCGGTTTCTTCGCAATCAATCGCAATTTTTGTGTGGATGCATCAGCACTACGCCGTTTGCCCCTAAGATGCGTATCCGCAGATCTGCCAGAATTGTTGCTCCCGCAACAAGCACATCGTGTCCTAAAAGCCATCCCCGTTGGGGAAGGCTGCCGATTTGCACCTGCTAACCGGCAGCCTTTACTTTCTCCCCTAGACAGGCAACAAAAAAGCGCCGCTTGCGCGACGCTGTCATTTCAGGTGGTGGGCAGGGATGGATTCGAACCATCGTAATCCGAAGATGACAGATTTACAGTCTGTTCCCTTTAACCACTCGGGCACCTACCCACAATGGTGACCCAGGAGGGACTCGAACCCCCGACCCTTTGATTCGTAGTCAAATACTCTAATCCAGCTGAGCTACTGAGTCATAACATTGGTTATAAAAAATATTGAGTTGGAAATTGGTGGGCCCACTTGGACTCGAACCAAGGACCGACCGGTTATGAGCCGGTTGCTCTAACCAACTGAGCTATAGGCCCATTGTATATAGAAGCTTTTCAGCCACTAAGCAAAAATGGAGCGGAAAACGAGGCTCGAACTCGCGACCCCCACCTTGGCAAGGTGGTGCTCTACCACTGAGCTATTTCCGCAATATGGAGCGGAAAACGAGGCTCGAACTCGCGACCCCCACCTTGGCAAGGTGGTGCTCTACCACTGAGCTATTTCCGCATTTTGTCACCGCTTGACTCAGATGTTTTTCTGTGTCTCGCTGACTGACAAAATCTATTATAGCCATCTCCGCTTACTATGTCAACACTTTTTTTCAAAAAAACGAAAAAAAAGCTAAAAAATCATTTTTCCCCTGCCAGCTGCCATGCCGACAGGATAGCTTCTGCCCGCTGGCGCACCCGTGCCAACAGTTCCTCACGCTGTGACTGCAGCGATGCACCGGCCTGCATGCCGGCCTCAGGCTCAATCCCCGAAAGCGCCAGCTCTGCCGTCAAACGGGCAAAGGCCTGCTCCGGCTCCCGATACCACCGGCTGCCGCGCACATGCAGGAATTTCCAGCCCAGCCGCTCAAGCACAGCCTGCTGGCAGCGCTCTTCGGCAGCCTGCTGCAGGCTGCTGACCCAATGCTCGCCATCACAATCAATAGCTACCTTGTGCCCCTGACAGATCACCACCATATCGATAGCATAGGCACCAACCGCAAAATTCTTCTCGACATGGTAGCCAGCCTGCGACAAGGCGCGGAACACCGCTGTCTCCAGCGAGGTTTCCTCGCCTGCGGTGATGCTCTGCTGATCACTGGCAGGGCTTGCCGCATACTCGAGCAAGCCACGGCGGATATCGCCGGCCTTGAGGTCGTCGATGCCCATCGAGTGGAACAGCCACAGCTGGTCACGCGCCCGGCTCACAGCAACATTATACCGCTTGCCCGTCACACCATTATGTCCTTCCGAGAGCAGCCGCAGCGCTCCCTCATCTGCCGGACTGTCGACAAAGGACAAGAACACGACATCGCGCTCATCGCCCTGGAAACGCGCGGGATTGCCACAGAGGAACTGCCGCTCCTCCAGCACGCCGATGCCGAGCCGCTGGACGGCCAGCTCACGGATGACCTTGGCCTGCTCATCGCCGAGCAGTGAGATAGCACCAAAGGTCTTGCCCGCATACTCAGGCTGCTCAAGGCAGGCCGCAAGCACAGCCGTGATTTCCTCAGCCTCGCGCAGGTTGCGCTTGTGCGCGCCATCACGCAGCCCCTCCGTCTGCCAATCCACCATCGGCATCAGCACACTGGTCCCGGTCTCGCGCAAGGGACGGATGCGGCCATCATAGGCCAGCTGGTTGCAGTAGCCGATGATTTCTGGCACGCAGCGGAAATGCTCGGTGAGCATCCGCGCCTCGAAATTCATCTGCGCGATATCATAGAGCGAGGTATCCATCGTATAGAGCGAATCATGCTTGATGACACCGCTTATCGAAGCCGTCTGCAAACGCTGGATATCCTCAGCAGCCACACCGACGGCCGACGGGCTGACCTGCCGGTCATCACCGACGATGATGACCTTCTTGCCGAAATACAAAAGGGGCAGCGCCGTGATATCGGCCTGGCTCGCCTCATCGATCAGGATGATGTCAAACTTCTGGCTTTCCGGGCGCAGATTCTGCCAGACGCGGGAAAGCGGCATGATCCAAGCCGGCACTGCTGCCTGCGCCTCCAGCATGCACTGGCGCGCTTCGCGGATATGGCACGCAGCATAGCGCCCCTTGCCGCGGCCGATCTTGGCCACGGCCTTGCTCCAGCCAATCAGGCTCGACTGCAAGTTGCTGCCAGCCACATCCTTTAGCAGATGATACCAAGAGCGCTTCTCTGCCAGCTCCGTGGTCGTCTGATGCAGGCGCGCGGTAAGCGCTTGAATCTCCTGCTCGAGCTGTTGTTCATCCTCCTGGGGCAGCAGCTCGAGCTGCTGCTCGAACTGCGCGTAGAGCCAGGCCTCGCCGATATTCTCCGGCACCTCAGTGCCAGCGAAGCCCTCCTGCTGCCCGCGGATGGCATCTGCCCAGACCGGTGCAACCGCAGCCAGACGCTGCAGCAATGCCTGACGCTGGCGATACCGCTCCTGCAGCGCATCATCAGCGGCCAGCTGCTCATAGGCCTCCTGATAGAGCCCGGCATCTCCGGCCACCAGGGCCTGCTCGAAGCGGCGGGCAACCACGCCGTCGGCAGCCGCCACTGCCGCTCGTGTTGCAGCGAGCTTATCCGCCATCGGTGCCTTGCTGTGCGTGAGCAGCAGTAATCGCTGCCAGCGCGGGAAATCCTGCTCCAGCCATGAAAGCTCACGCTCCAGCCGCTGATGCGGCGTCAGGTAGCCTTCCTCGCCATAGACAGTCTCGACATTGACACCAGCCCGGCGCCAATGCAGCATGATATCGTTCCAGACCCGCGGGTACCAGTCAAGCAGTTCCTCGATTTCCTGCCAGCGCGCACTCGTGAGATCGTCGATATCATCCTCATTCTGCGCGAGCTCCTCATAGGAGATCATGCCAAAGGGCACCAGAAGCTGCGTCCATTCACGGCGCACGACCTCGCGCGCCTGATGCAGCGCCACATACTGCATCGCCAGCTGGCAGTCCCCGCGGCTCGAAAGCGGCTTGCCATCGATGCAGAACCCCTTCTGCACCCTTGTCCACTCGCTATGGCGCAAGCGGTTCCAAAGAGACAGATGACCGTCAGCATCAAAAGCCTCCGCCAGCTCAGAAAGCAGCTGGATAAGCTCCGGCCCCAGCGGCATGTCGAGGGTATAGGCAAACTCCCGCCCAAAGAAACGCGTCATCGACTGCTGCTTGAGCTGCTGCACCTTGCGGATATCGCGTCCCAGCATCTCCCAGACCTCACGGTGGGCACCGCCCTGCTGTCCAGCCAGCACTGCCTCGCGGGCCCAATCCTGGCGCAGGCGCGCAAAATCCACCCGTTCATACAGACGGCCCGTCTCGGCAAGCACTTCCCGTGACAATTCCTCTGCCACAGGCTGTCCCTTGCGCAGGATACGGCCAGTATCCGTCACCACGGTTTCCGGCAAGGCTGCCAGCAGTCCTGCCTGTTCCTGCTGGCGCTGAAGGGCTGCGGCCAGCGCCTCCCCTGCCTCGGCCGGTGTCAGCAGCTGGCTGCGGTCCGGCAAGCGCTCGCTGAGCTCGGCGAGGCGCTCGGCATCGAAATACGCATTCGATGCGTAAAGCTCCGCCAGCTCGCCCTCCGACAAGGGCAGCGGTTCCCCTGCCTGTATCGCCCCCGGGATCCTGCCTGCAAGGTCTGCATGGTCATGCAAGAAGGCTGCCATGCGCGACAGTGACCAAGCCTTGCCAGCGAGCATGAAATAATCACGGCGCGCCTCCATGCGCTGGATATTCTCCAGCCGCGTCCGCTGCGCAGCCAACTCTGTCAGCAGCTTATGGCGCTCAGCCGCCAGCTTTTCCGCCTCGGCCTGCATCTCCTCCGCGGAGCTGCGCGACAGTCGGTCACAGATACCGCTGACAGACCGCTCCATATCCTTGCGCGAATCCTCCAGCAGCGTCACGCAGAGATCCTGTATGCCTGCGGGCAGTTTGTCCTTGAGCACGGTCAAGGCCTTGGAAGTCGCGCTCGTCACCAGCACATGCTGCCCCTGCGACAGGAAATGGCCGAGCAGATTCGCTATCGTATGCGTCTTGCCTGTTCCCGGCGGCCCCTGTACGACCACCGCCGGTGCCGTCTCGATCTTGCGCGCTATTGCCAGCTGTTCCGCATTGGCCTGCTTTGTCAGCAGGATATCTTCCGCTTCGCCGCGGATATCCTCCAAACTCACACTGAGCGGCTCCGACTTGGCCCGCTGATAGCTCGGATCGACAATCTGCATCAATGCCGTCGGCACCTCGCCATGCGTATCGATATAGGCCATCATGCCAGCGATGGCCCGCTCGATGCCTTCATTGCGGCGGCGCAGGAACATCACCTGCCGCGGATACACCAGATACCAATCGGTCGGCAGGATATCGAAGCGGTTCTCCACATAGCGGCAGTTCGGCGTCAGTGCCGGTACAGCCTGCTGCAGGAACTCCGGCAGATCTTTCCGCAGCGGATGGATTTCCGCCTCATCAAGCTCAGCCGTGAAGGCACGGATGCCCTCGGCATCGACACCAGGCATATCCTGGAACATATCGAGATACAGCTCTGTCGGATAGTCCGTATCCACCAGCTGCATGGCCCCGCGTTTGTCGTAATGCAGGCGCACGCGCTTCATGATCATCGGATGATTGATCGAAGAATCCAGCCCGCTGAAAAACATCGCGCCGCCCACCATGAGCTCAAGCTGTTCCGGCTCCTGCCGGCAGCGGTCATAAAGCTCGTAGAGCTGCATGAACAATGCCTGGGTGCGGCTCTTGACCAGCTCACCAGCACGCCAGAGCGTACGGCGGCGCTTCCAGTCCTCAAAGGCCGCAATGCGCACCCCCGAGTCGACGAAGCGCTCGGTGATTTCGCCGAGCCGCGGGTCCTTGCGCATGCGCTCCTCACGGACCTCGATATCTGCGACCTCAAAATTGCGCCAATCGAGCGTGCGTACCCAGCCCACCAGATCGAAGGGCATATCGGGGCAAGCCGAGAATTCCGGTTTCTCGACCTCAAGCAATACGCCCTCGCGGCCTGCTTCATCAGAATCCGTCCAGACATGGATGCGCTTCGGGTCAATCGGCAGCTCATCCAAAAACAGCGACCACTCCTGTTCCTTGATGTTGCGGACCAGTTGCTGCCGCAGACTGCAAACCTGCCGGATATAATCAAATAACTTCAATACCTTTTTCTGGTTATCCATATACTCCTCGAATTCATCCATTCATCCACACAAATCACAACGTTATCCCCAAAATTATCCGCTTATCCACAAGATTGTGGATAAAAATGTGGATAACATCGCTGTTTTCGCTAATATACTGCTTATATTCTACGATTATTTCCGCTTTCCTGCAATATAAAAGCCATTGCACTGCCACCTGATGCCAGTACAATGGCTGATTCCCGAGGTTATGCACATGCCTATGTGGATAACTATGCTGCTTTCTTGATCTGCATCGGCCAGGTTACCGTCTCAGCTCCGTCAGGAGCGATGACCTGCGCATTGTAGGCCAGGCTGTCGCGCGTTGCCGCCTCGACCTCGGCAGGCGTTGACGCCGGATTGCGGCGGGTCTCATAGACCTCATGGGAGGCCTGCTTGATGGCATACGACTGCGCCGTATGGAACTGCAGCTCCACGCGTACGCCCTGCGGGCTCATGAGCTGGGCATTGATGCCCTGATAGAACTTGCCGCCCCAGGCATTGCGGAACTTCGTCACCCGATAGCCCTTAGCAGTCAGCTGCTCGAGTGTCTGAGGCACACGCTCACTGTAATCTGACGGATCAAATACCAGTGTATAGCGCAGCACGTCACTGATGGCGGCTACCGCTGCCGGCAAGGACACATTGTCGCTCTCGGCATCAGCAAGGATCTTGCGGGCTAAGCTGCCGGAATCCTTGAACCGGTTATCAAGGCCCGCAAGCTGCGCACCATCCTGGGCCAGGCTCTGCATCTGCTCCGTTATGGCAGGCTCTGCCTCCCGGGCCTTGGCCAGCAGCTCTGCCGCCAGCACATCGGCCTGACGGCGGCGGCTCTGGCGGCTGCTGCCCTGCTGCCGCTCATCCGCAAGATCGGCCAGCTCGACTACCGCAGCCAGAGATTCATCTTCGGCCAACGGCGAAGCCAGCGCCTGCGTCAGATGGACTGGCGCGAGCACCGCCAGCATCAGCATGACCGAAGCCGTAATCGTCCGCACCGCCCAGCCAGCCTTGAGCAGGTTGCGGGCATCATAGCGCGATAGGTTTATATTTTCCATAAGTCTATTCATATCTTCTACCTCCAAACCACTTTATCCTGGTTTTCTCGGTTTCAACTTACGAATCTGATTATATGATAAGAATCTTGAAAGAATATGATTGACTATGAAAACTAAATGAATCAGTATTTATCGAACCATGCCTGGATGGCTGCCGGTTCCTTTGTCTGCAGCAGTGCCAGCTGCAGCAGGATGCGGGCTTTCTGCGGGTTGAGCCCCTGGCTATAAAGGATATGCGCAGCATCATACGATGCCTCGGCAGTCGTCACATTGCCCGCATAGCCGCGCGTGCTGCGCACCACAACGATGCCCTTGGCCGCTGCCGCCGCCAGCTTTGCCTCCACCTTTTCCGGCAGGCTACCGTTGCCCATGCCCGCATAGATCAGTCCTTCCGCCCCAGCTGCCACAGCCGCCTCTACGAGCAGGCCATCGTCACCGGCATAACCATAAAGGATGCGGACATCTGGCAGCACCTGCACATTTTCGCTGAGCTGCAGGCTCGCCGCCAGATGAGTATAGCTGCTGCGCCGCGTGAATCTGACAACTCCATCATCCACACTGCCGAGCGAACCGCCATTGGGGGACTGGAAGGTCTGCACGGAGGTCGTATGGGACTTCGTGACGTCGTGGGCCCCGTCAATCTGATTGTTCGTGACCACAAGTACCCCCTGATCACGGGCCTCGTCACTTACCGCTACGCGCACGGCATCGAGCAGGTTCAGCGGGCCGTCGGCACTGATAGCCGTCGCCGGACGCATGGCTCCCGTCAGCACGATGGGCTTATCCGTGCAGGCCAACAGGCTCAGCAGATAGGCCGTCTCTTCCATCGTATCCGTGCCATGTGTGATGACGATGCCATCCACACCCTCAAAGGCCAGCAGCTCATTGCAGCGGCGTGCAAGCTTGAGCTGCACCGCCTGCGTCATGTCCTTGCTGTCGATGGCTGCGATCTGCTCACCAGACACCTCTGCGATCTTGCGGATTTCCGGCACCGCAGCCAGCAAAGTCTCGATGCCGATGGCCCCGGCCTGGTAGCCCGTCGTTGCCGTATCCGATTCGGCACTGCCAGCAATCGTCCCGCCTGTCGCCAGTACATAGATCTTCTTCACGTTCATTCCTCCCCGCCGTCAATCACATGCTCGATAATCCAGGGCATCAGATGCTCTTCAACCGTACAGCCTATGACATCAGCTGCCGCCTTGGTCATTTCATGCGCATTGCCCGAGGCCACGCCAACATCCGCCAGCTGCAGCATCTCATTGTCGTTGAGGAAATCACCGGCCGCAATGATGCGATAGCCCTGCCACTCCGGCAGCTTGCGGATCTCCTCGACCATCGTGCCCTTCGAGACACCAGCCGCCACAAACTCATAGTAGTTGACTTCCGAATAGAAACTATTGCTGAGCACATCGACGCCCATCTGCTTGGCCAGGCGCTCGAGGCGATGCAGCACGGCCGGCTCGTCATTGACAAAGAACTTGAGCCACGGCGTCTTTTCCGTATCGGTAAGCCTGTCCAGCGCACAGTGTTCATACTTATAGTATTCAAACGGCAGCCGCGGATCATCGTATTTTTCCTCACTGATGATATGGCAATTGTCTGCCGTGTAGACCTCGATGCAGGCATGCGGGAACGACTGCTGGCAGGCCGCCGCAAAGCGCGGCCAGATATCCTTCGCATCGCCGGCTGGCAGCGGACGCGTCGCCAGAACTTCCTGCTTCTGCCAGTCATAGAGCATCGAGCCGTTGAAGAAAATGCTCGGTGCATTGATGGGCAGGTCGCCGACATAGCCAGCAGCCGCCTCCGGCGTGCGCCCCGTCGCGATGGCAAACCGGCCGCCACCTGCCACAAAGCGCTGCAGGGCCTCCTTATTCTCCTCTGAAATAACTCCGCCGCGCGGAATCAAAGTACCATCCAAATCACTGATGATCAAGGTATTTTCATAGGCGCTCACGCAAATTCCTCCTCTGCCGATTCACATTTCCTCACTAAAATATAGCACAAAAAACATCAGGCTGACTAGTCAAAAACCTGTCAGCCTGACAATCACTCAGCGTATCTTTTCCTGCTTGCGCAGGCCGTGGCGCGTCCGCCACTGGATCAGGATATGGCGCAAGGCCATGAGGGGATGATGCAGCAGCATACGCGGGCCGCCATAACGCATGATTTCCTGGATGCGCTCCTGCTCCGGCTTGGCATAGCAGTGGATCGGACAGACACTGCAAAAGGTCTTTATCGCCATGCGCGGGCATCTGCTGATGCGCACATCGGTATAGTCGGCCAGCCTCTGGCAATCGGGACAGAGCTCCTGCCCAGGCTCACGCCGATGCCCATGTCCATGACAGTAGAGTTTCATGATTTCCCGTACCGTCTCCCGTTCTTCCCGGCGTTTACGTTCTATATCCATAACCATTCTCCTTTATCTTTCCCTTATTGGTATTGTAGCATAAAGCATTTTATCCACAATACCAACAGGAACTTCTGCCATTTATGTGGATAATTGTGGATAACTCAACGATTTCTTAACAGATTATCCACAAAAATCAGCGTGAATCCACAGCCCACCTGTGGATATCTGCCGGAAACAGAAAAACCTCCCCAATGGGAAGGCTTTTCTGCTGTGTATGTAAGAATTTCCAAAGGAGTCATTTCTTCCGGTAAATGATATCACGGCGGAAGAAATACTCAAACGGCAGGCTCAAGCAGTGCACCAATCGCGTGAAGGGGAACGTGATTGCTAAGACCATCCACAGGAACATGTGGAATTGGAACACCTTGGGCACGCCGTCCATAAGGGATACATCCGGCTGCAGCATGAGCAGTGAACGGAACCAGGGGGAAATGGTCTCGCGATAGTCAAATGCACCCGGTATATTCTGGATCGTCGCCGCTGTTCCTGACACGATAGTCAGCAGCAGGACGAGATACAGCCATTTATCGATGCTGCTCGTATTGACTGCCATGCGGGCACTGCCTGCAAAGCGTCGTTTCAGCAGCATCAGGAAACCGCCAAGGAACAGGATGGCCGCAGGGATACCGCCAGCCAGCGCTATCATGTGGTAGGCATGCTCACCCGTGCCGGCTGCTTCCGTCACAAACTTCGGCACCAATATGCCGACAAAATGACCACCCACGGCCATAAACAAACCACCATGGAACAGATAGCTGCCCCATTTGAGATCCTGCTTCGACAAGAATTCACTGGACTTTGTCGTCCAGCCGCGCTCTCCATAGGCATAGCGGATAATCGTACCGCCCACCATGATTGTCAGCGCAATATAGGGCAATACGCCGTAGATAAAGGTATTCATGCCGTCTCTCCCTCCAATGCATCCGCCTCCGTCAAGATGACGTCAAGCAGAAAAGTATGAGCAAGCTTCGCTTCTGCAAAGCGGCGGCGCAAAAGCTCGATCTTGGCGCGGGCTGCCCCCAGGACACGGCGCGCCTGCACCTCGGAGATTGCAGCTACCAGTTCCAGGATTGCCGGCAGGAAATCCGGCAGCTCCCTGTTCGTATCGAACCCATTGTCAAGGAACAGCTTCTTGAACGCCAGCATCTCCCGCGCCTGCTTGCCAAAGTCCGTGCGGTCATGCATCGTAAGGTAGAGATTCGTATTCGCCGAGAACTCAAAGACACGGACATATTGCTCCTCATATCCACGGCGCCCCAGCAGCTGGATATAGTTGATGGCCTCCAGCAGCACCGTGCGGTTCTGCTGGTTCGCCAGCGCCGCCGCGCCAGCCTGCGCCTCGGGCAAAGCCGTCCACCAGTCTTCGTCCGGGTAGCCAAACAAGTAAGCAACCAGCGACAGGGTTTTCTTGTATTCTGGTTCACGCATATCAGCAACCTCCTGGACATGTATAGCCGCAGGTCCCCTGCAGTTCATGCAGCTTTTCCTGCGAGGTTTCCTGCAGCCCGGCCGGGATACGGAAGCGTTCCTTGTACTTGGCAATGCCCATGAGACGGTGCATTGCCTGATACGTCTCCACATCAAATTCCAGCCGTGCTGGCAGCCTGTCGCCCGTCGTCTGCGCGCGCATGACCAGGCGCATATCGAGAAGACGCTGCAAGGCCCGTGCGACCACCTGGGTGTTGCCTGCACCGAAGAGCTCCGCCAGGTACGCCAGCGGGATGCGCATATCCGTGGCCTCCGGCAGATAGACATCTGCCTCGGCGCGGCGCGTGATGGGCGAAAGTGGCGGCACATACCAGACCATCGGCAGGGTGCGGTACTCCGCATGCAGCGGCAGAGCCACCTGCCATTCCTTGACCAGCTTGTAGACCGGCGAATCCTGCGCAGCCTTGAGCCAGTTCTCTGGAATGCCCTCTTTGCGGGCTGCCGCCAGAACCTCTGGGTCGTGCGGGTCCATGATGATATCCAGCACACTGTGATAGATCTGGCCCTTGTCCGGCGTTGCTGCCGCTTCCTTGACCTTGTCCATATCATAGAGCAGGACACCCATATAGCGCAGGCGGCCGACACAGGTATCCGCACAGACCGTCGGCAGGCCGTTTTCCAGACGCGGGAAGCAGAAGATGCACTTCTCAGCCTTATTGGTCTTCCAGTTGAAATAGACTTTCTTATACGGGCAGGCGGGAATGCAATGGCGCCAGCCACGGCAGCCGTCCTGCGAGACGAGCACGACACCATCTTCCTCGCGCTTGTAGATAGCCCCCGACGGACAGGCCGCCACACAGGCTGGATTGAGGCAATGGTTGCAGACACGCGGCAGATATTTCATGAACAGATCATGGAACTCCAACGCGATATCGCTGCCCATGTTCCTGAGATTGACATCCTGGCGTGCCGACTGCCCATCAGCCAGATCGTCCTCCCAGTTCGGGCCCCATTTTATCTCCATGCGCTGCTGGGTGATCAGCGAACGCGGACGGGCAATCGGCTGATGGTTCTTGCGCTTGGAATTTATCAGCGTCTCATAGTCATAGGTCCACGGCTCATAATAGTCGTCAAGCTCTGGCTGGTTGGGATGATAGAACAACTTGGCCATGCGCGTGAGCTTGGCGCCCGAGCGCAGGCGCAGCTTGCCATTCTTGAGCTCCCAGCCGCCCTGCCATTTGTCCTGATCCTCCCAACGCTTCGGATAGCCGATGCCCGGCTTGGTCTCGACGTTGTTGAAATACATGTATTCCGCACCTTCGCGGTTGGTCCAGACGTTCTTGCAGGTGATGGAGCACGTATGGCAGCCAATGCACTTGTCAAGATTCATGACCATGGAAATCTGGGCTTTAATCTTCAAGCCAATCTACCTCCTCCATCTTGCGCGCTACCACATACATGTCGCGCTGGTTGCCCGTCGGGCCGTAATAATTGAATCCATAGCTGAGCTGGCCATAGCCGCCGATCATATGGGTCGGCTTCATATGGATGCGCGTCGGCGTGTTGTGCGTACCACCGCGGGTGCCCGAAATCTTCGAACCCGGCACATTGATGTGACGGTCCTGCGCATGGTGCATGTAGACGACACCACGCGGCAGACGCGGCGAAACCACAGCTCTTGAGGCCACGACGCCATTGTGGTTGTAAAGTTCCACCCAGTCGTTGTCCTTGACGCCGATCTCCGCTGCATCCTTTTCGCTCAGCCAGACCGTCTGGCCGCCGCGGAACAGCGTCAGCAGCTGCTGGCTGTCAAAGTACATCGAATGGGTACTCCACTTGTTATGCGGCGTCAGGTATTTCAGTGTGATTTCCTTCGCACCGCCGAGCTTGCTCTTTATCGGCAGATAGTCAAGGATGGGCTTATAAGTCGCCATCGTCTCGCCAGCCTCGCGCATCATCTCGTGGTCGAGGAAGAAGGACTGGCGGCCCGTCACGGTACGGAACGGCACGAGCTCCTCGACATTTGTCGTGAACGGCGTATAGCGGCGGTTCTGATTGCTGCCCGTAAACGTCGGACTTGTAATCGTCTCCTTAGGCTGGACAGCTACCTGTTCAAAGGTAAAGCGTTCCTGCTCGCGGTCCTTGGCCAGACGCGTGAGGTTGCCGACACCGGTCTTTTTCTCCAGCGCCTCCCATGCCTTGACGGCCACCTTGCCGTTGGTCGTCGTCGACAAGCCCATGACTGCATCAGCGGCCTGCTTGGCATCAAAGATGCTCGGCATGCCATAGGAAATATAGTCTTTATTCGTTATCGTGCCATTGCGCTTGGCGATTTCTGCGTACTCCTCACGGGAATCCCACGCAAAGTTCAGCGAGCCCATCGTCTCGGAAACACCAGGCCCCAGCGCAATCCACTTCTCGTAGATCTTCGTGAAGTCAATCTCGGTCTCGATGAGATTCGGCATGGTCTTGCCCGGCACCGGCTCACACTCGCCCTTGCTCCAGTCACGGATCTCGCCCGCAGGCTGCGCGCACTCGCCCTCGCTGTCATGCTGGATAGGCATGGCCACCACATCACGATAAGGCTTGAGCTTCGCCTCCTTGGCAACCTCCGAGACTTTCTTCGCCAATGTCTTGAATATTTCCCAATCGGTCTTGGCCTCCCAAAGCGGGTCGACTGCCGCCTGGAACGGATGCACAAACGGATGCATATCCGTCGATGACAAATCATCCTTTTCATACCAGGTAGCTGTCGGCAGGACAACATCGGCGTAAAGTGCCGAGCTTGCCATGCGGAAGTCGAGGTCGATAAGCAGGTCGAGCTTGCCATTTGCCGCACCGCTGAGTTTTTCCACCTCTTCTTCCGGACGCCAGTTGATTTCTTTAGGACGCGTCGCGCCCTCCTCTTCAGCAAACAAGCCATTTTTCGTACCCAATAGATACTTCAGGAAGAACTCATGGCCTTTAGCCGACGAACCGATGAGATTGTTGCGCCAGATAAAGAGGTTGCGCGGGAAGTTCGCCGGATCATCGGGATCTTCGGCCGCAAACTTCAGCGTCTTGTCCTTGAGGCTGTCGACGATGTACTTCTTGACATCCTTCCCAGCCTTACACGCCTCATCATGCAGCTGCTGGCCGCCCTTGTTGAAGGTCGGGTACGACGGCAGCCACCCCATGCGGGCCGCCAGTACGTTGTAGTCACCAGCATGGCGGTAACGCGGCTTACAAAGCGGACTTGTCAAATCCGCATAGTCCACCTCATCGCTGCGCCACTGGTCAGTCGCGAAATAGAAGAAGGACGTGCTGTTCTGCAGCCGTGGCGGTTTCTTCCAGTCAAGCCCCGTCATGATGCGCTGCCAGCCCTCGGCCGGGCGCAGCTTCTCCTGGCCGACATAGTGGGCCCAGCCGCCGCCATTGCGGCCCTCAGCGCCCACGAAAAGCAAGAGGTTCAGTATCGTGCGGTAAACCACATCGGCATGGAACCAGTGATTGATACCACCGCCCATGATGACCATGGTCTTGCCCTTGGTCTTGATGGCATTGTCGGCAAATTCCCTTGCCGTATGGATGACCGTGTCCATCGGCACACCCGTATATTTTTCCTGCCATTTCGGCGTATAGGGAACATCGTCATCATAGGAATGCGCCACCTGGCCGCCCAGGCCGCGGTCGATGGCATAGTTGGCCAGCGTCAGATCATAGACCGTCGTGACCAGCACCTCGCCCATGTCCGTCTTGACGCGTTTTGCGGGTACACTGCGCGTAAGCACGCGGCTCTCGCGCTCATTGCCGAAATACGGCAGCTCGATCTCGACGACCTCATCCATGCAGCCGAGCACCGACAGCTGCGGTGTGATCTTCGCACCGGTATCGCTGTCCTCCTCGCGCAGGTTCCACTTCTCCGTACGATCCCAGCGGTCGCCCATCGTGCCATTCGGGATGACGAGCCGGCCCGTCTTCTCGTCGATGACATAATGCTTGAACTCCGCATGCTTCTCGTTGCGGCCAAAGTCCTTGGCGTTCAGGAACCGGTCCGTATCGTACTTGCCATCCTCGCGCTGCACGAGCCGCACGAGGAACGGGAAATCCGTATAGCGGCGCGTATAGTCCACGAAAAAGTCACAGGGCTCGCCCCAATAGTATTCGTTGAGGATGACATGGCCCATCGCCATCGCCAGCGCCGCATCACTGCCGACCTTGAGCGAGATCCAGGTATCGGCCACCGTCGTCGACTCGGCGTAGTCCGGCGCAATCGAGACAACCTTCGTGCCCTTGTAGCGGGCCTCGGTCAAGAAATGCGCATCAGGCGTGCGCGTGAGCGGCACGTTCGAGCCCCAGGTGATGATGTAGCCTGCATTGTACCAGTCCGAGGACTCCGGCACATCCGTCTGGTCACCCCAGATCTGCGGGCTGGCCGGCGGCAGGTCAGCATACCAATCGTAGAAGGACAGGCCCGCGCCGCCCATGAGCTGCATGAAGCGCAAACCACCCGCATAGGACAGCATCGACTTGGCCGGGATGACCGAAAAACCGAAATTGCGGTCAGGTCCATACGTGATCGCCGTATGCAGCATCGACGCCGCAACGATTTCAGAAGCCTCCTCCCAATTGGAGCGCACAAAACCGCCCATACCACGGGCTTCCTTGTACTTCTTCATCTTGGCGGGGTCATTGGCGATACTCTGCCAAGCCGCCAGCACCGTCTTATGGTTTTTCCTAGCCTCACGCCACAGCTCTGCCAGCTCGCCGCGCAAGTACGGATACTTGATGCGATGCGGACTGTACAGATACCATGAGAACGACGCCCCGCGCGGACAGCCCCGCGGCTCGAAATCCGGCATATCCGGACTCGTCTCGGGATAATCATGGATCTGATTCTCCCAGGCCACCAGGCCATTCTTGACATAGATATTCCAGCTGCATGAACCAGTACAATTGACCCCGTGGGTGGAGTGCACACACTTGTCAAACGACCAGCGGTCACGATACATATCCTCCCACTCGCGGCCGCCCTCATTCAGCTGCTGATGACCACTCTGCGAATGCGCTTTCGGAACAAGGTATTTGAGTTTCTTAAAAACGCTGCTCACGTCGACATCCTCCCAAAACATAACATTACTATGCCTATCATTCTATCCGATTTGCTTTTCCTTTCATGTAATAAACATCACAGATTAAAGTTCCTAAAAACGATAGATGCAATTAGCAGGATTTTTCTCCTCCGCCGCGAAATAGATACATACCGAAAATACCAAAGGGGGGATTTACATGGATAGACAGATAGCCGTCTGGCTCTTGCAGCGCGGCTATGCCGACGACCTTGAGCAGGGCATACGCTTTGCAGAGGCTCTTGGTAAAAACGAATGTACCGACGAAATGCTGGATACTCTTGGTCATAACATCGATGTCTTCATGACGGTAGGCGGTCCAGTCACCGCTGAAAACCTCCTACCTTTTATGCAGGATAAATACAACATGGCCACCAAGCTCATCAAGTTCTGGAATGAGAATCCCAAAGACACCAACGCCATCTTCTTTTTCAACGAATGCCGCAAACAGGGAATCGAAGTATGACAGCCAAATAGCCTCCCATGATCGGGAGGCTATTTTTCTTATCCGCATTGCGTTATAATGGTAGCAAAAACTCTTACGAAACGGAGCATCCACCATGAATAAAAACGGTTCCACCTACCAAATCTACGTCGAGATCCTCAAGCGCGAGCTCGTGCCAGCCATGGGCTGCACCGAGCCAATCGCCATCGCCTACTGTGCCGCCAAAGCCCGTGAAGCCCTCGGCACTGTCCCCGACCGACTCGTCGTCACGGCCAGCGGCAACATCATCAAGAATGTCAAAAGCGTTGTCGTGCCGAACACGGATGGGCGCAGGGGCATCGAGGCCGCTGCGGCCATCGGCGTCGTGGCGGGAGATGCGCACGCCGCCCTCGAGGTCATCGCCCATGTCACGGCCGCAGACAAAGCACGTCTTGCCGGCTACCTCGACACTGCCACTATCACCGTCGAAGCCGCAGTCTCTGAACACGTCCTCGATATCATCGTTTCAGCCAGCAAAGGCGATGACACGGCCGAAGTCCAGATTGTCAACGAACACACCAACATCGTCAAGATAACCCGCAACGGAAAAATCCTCTTCCAAAAGGAAATCGCCGCCACGGTTGACACGGGCAAACCCGATTACGAATGCATGACCATCGAGGATATCTACGACTTTGCCATGACCTGCGATCTCGAAGACGTCCGTGCCATCCTCGACCGCCAGATTGCCTATAATACCGCCATCGCTGACGAAGGTCTCAAGAATGACTACGGTGCCAACATCGGCAAGACACTGTTGAAGGCCTTCGGCAACGACATCCACATCCGCGCCCGTGCCCGCGCGGCGGCAGGATCAGACGCCCGCATGAACGGCTGCGAGCTGCCCGTCATCATCAATTCTGGCAGCGGCAACCAGGGCATGACCGTATCCCTGCCCGTCATCGAATACGCCAAGGAAGTCGGTGCGACGAAGGAGCAGCTTTATCGCGCCCTATTGCTCGCCAACCTCGTGACGCTGCATGAAAAGGAGGGCATCGGCCGCCTGTCAGCCTATTGCGGCGCTGTAAGTGCCGGCGCTGGTGCTGGTGCCGGCATCGCCTGGCTCTGCGGCGGCGACTACCAGGCCGTCATCCACACCATCGTCAATGCCCTGGCCATCACCTCCGGCATCGTCTGCGACGGTGCCAAGGCATCCTGTGCCGCCAAGATATCCGCCGCCGTCGACGCCGGCATCATGGGCTTCGAGATGTACCGCAATGGCCAGCAATTCTACGGTGGCGACGGCCTCGTACTCAAAGGCGTCGAAAACACCATCCGCAACATCAGCCGCCTCGGCCGAATCGGCATGAAGGAAACCGACAAAGAAATCATCGATATGATGATCGGCAAATAAAACATAAAACAATGTTCCCCAAAGATAAAGCAGGCCCATCAGCTCGAACCTCCGAGTTGATGGGCCTGCTTTAGTTTCCCTTACCTGTTCAGATGCGGAATTTCGCCGCCATATCCTGCAAATCCGAAGCCATCTGCGCCAAGGACTGGGAAGCTGCAGCAATCTCTTGCGTAGAAGCTGACTGTTCTTCCGTAGCCGCTGAGATGGATTCTGTCTGCTCCGCCGTTTTACGGCTTACTTCGTCGATGCGGCTGACGGCAGTTTCGATGTGGCCGCCGCCGGCAGATACCGTCTGCACAGCTGCATCGATTTTCGCCATATGCTCCTTGATGGCCGTGACCCGCTGCATGATTTTGCCAAACTCCTCGCCTACGGCGCGGATAGCCTCAGCACCGTTCTTCACCTCATCGGTACCAGACTGCATCGTACTCACAGCTTCGCTGGTACCGTTTTGAACGGCACCTATGCGCTGGCGGATTTCCTCCGTTGCCAGCTGCGATTGCTCCGCCAGCTTGCGGACTTCATCAGCAACGACCGAGAATCCGCGTCCCTGCTCGCCAGCACGAGCCGCCTCAATAGCCGCATTGAGTGCCAAGAGGTTTGTCTGCTCGGCAATCCCCGAAATCGTATCGATAATTGCTCCAATTTCCTGGGAATTCCTGCCCAGATTGGCCACGACCTCAGCCGATTCGCCTACACTGGACTCGATGCCAGCCATGCGTTTTACTGCCTGTTCCATAAGTGTCTGTCCCTGCGCAGCTGCATCAGCCGCTGCCACTGTCATTTCTGTTATCTGCTGGACCTTTTCAGCCACGCCGTTAAGTTCAGCCACTACCTCCTGGACATTATGATTGGCTTCATCGACATGTCCAGTCTGTGCCGACATGCCGGCAGCGACCTCAGATACCGTCTGCGCTACATTTGTCGATGCCTCAGCCGACTGCTGGGCACTGGCTGTCAGCTCCTCACTGGAAGCTGCTACCTGCTCCGACGTAGCACTCATCTGGGTGATAAGCTTCTTGATATGCCCCTTCATGACATTAAACCCACGTCCCAGATCACCGAGCTCATCGGCTGACAGATTCGCAAGATCTGCTCCTGTAAGATTGCCCTCGGCAAGCTCAGCGGCATGATCCTTGAGTTCCAGGATACGGCGGGTCATACCAGTAGCAAATTGCAGGCATGCCCAAACGATGAGCAGGATTCCGGCCACGGTCAGCAATCCATACGTCCATTTGAGTGTCGTAAGCTGTCCATAGATTACGTCTTCTGGTACGAGGATGCCGGCAATCCAATGCGTACTTGGAATCGTCGCATAGCCAAGTACCATTTCCTTGCCATCTTTTTCTACTTTGGCAAAGCCTGCAGCCTGCTGCGTCATGCGTTCGTATTCCTGCTGAAAGCCTGGCAGGTCCGCTGCATTCTTATTCAGTGCCTCCGAATCCTCCGTGGCGATGACGTTGCCGTTATTGTCCAGAATATAGCCCGTTCCCTCGCCCTGATATTTGAGTTCCTTTACTACGTCGCTCAGAACATCGAGGAAAATATCCTCACATATCGCACCTCTGTACTCGCCTGATGCACTACGATAAGGAGCCGCAATAGAAACCACCATCTTGCCAGTAATCCTATCCACATAAGTATCCATAAACTCAACCTGTCCCGAGGCCTTCGGCAGTTTATAGAAACGCATCGTCACCGGATTAAGTTTTGGTGCCAAATTGCCCGCACGATAGCCGACAATCGTGCCCTCGCTGTTACCCACGATAAGATCCGAAACTGCATTGACATCCTCACCTGCAACTGCCAGCAGGGAGCGCAGCTGTTCCGGCGATTTCGTGCCATCATCCTGTTTGGCCATAAGGTCTGCGGCCGATACTGCCACCTGTTTCTTGGCCGCCAGCCAGCCATCCAGCTTATTGGCGGTTCCCTGCATCGTATCTGTGATTTCCCGCTCTACGCTGCTGCTTAAATGTGTGCTAGCCAGATAGTATCCCACACCTGATACAATCGCCATAATGACACCGGCCACACCAGCCAATGCAAAGAATTTTTGTCTAATACCCATATCCTTACCTCCTTGAGTTATTACCATTTTTATTTTATTCTAAAAAAATCTCTAATTCAAGGACAATTTGTAAATTTGTAACTTTTATACGGACATTTTTATCGATAAAAATTGCGCAATACCAGGTCAACCCTGACATTGCGCAATATCAAAATTCAAAATTTTTTTCCGCTGCTTTATTTCACTTCGTTCAAGTTATCTTTATCGATAATCAGCGGCGTACAGAGATATGCCGGTACAGTAACCGCACCATTGTTGTACGATTTGACATCGTTGATATCAGGCTGCGTCCCCTCGACGACGGCTTTTATCATACGAATCGTCTTGGCTACCAGCAGTTCTGGCGCTTTGTAGATCGTAATGGCCTGCTCATCTTTACGGATAGCATCGAGTGCCTGGCTTTCAGCATCCTGACCAGTCATCAGTGGCATCTGGCCATAGCCATTTTTCTTGAGCGCTTCGCGGATGCCGCCAGCCAGTCCGTCATTAGGGGCAAGAATGACATCCAGCTTTACGCCCGCATCGGCTCCCTGCAGGAGCTTCTCCATGCGCGCTTCGGCGCCTTTGGCCTCCCAGCCTTTGATTGCTACCTGCTCAAAACTGGTCTGCCGCGACGGGATGACAAGCTGCCCCTTGTCGATATACGGTTTCAGGACATCCATCGCCCCAGCGAAGAATACATGGGCATTGTTGTCAGCCGGATCGCCGGCAAAGACCTCCATCTGAAAAGGTCCTGCCCCACCTTTCAGATTCAGTTTGGCTTCGATATATTCGCCCATCGCCTGGCCAACGGCAGCATTATCAAAGGATGCGTAGTACGAAACGGCATCAGAGTTCATGACCAGACGATCGTAGGCGATGACCGGTATCTTTTTCTCCTTGGCAGCGTTCAATACTTCCTGCAAGGCTTCGCCATCCACAGCACCAATAACGATACATTTCGGTGCCGCCTCCAGCTGGGACTTGATCTGATCAGCCTGCTGGCTGGCTGTATCCGCAAATTGCAGGTCAACGGTATAGCCTTCTTTTTCCAGGCTTTCCTTGATCGTCTGGCCATTTTTCTGCCAGCTTGGCGACGAATTGGCAAATGCCACCGCCACTTTTTTATTGTTATCCGCATCACTGCCACAACCACCGAGCACCAAGGCACTAAGCCCCAAGGCTGCCAGACAGAACAGCGTAATGATTTTCTTCATCCTAAGGCCTCCTCAAATCTTGAACTTCGCCGCGGAATCGGAAAGTTCCTCCGCGAGGCTTGCCAGATTGCGGCTGGCATTTGCCACTTCATCCATAGCCGCTGACTGCTCCTCTGTCGCTGCCGATACCGACTGCGTCTCCGAAGCCACATCAAGGCCTGATTTGTTGATGCCTTCCATCACTCCGACCAAAGTCTCCGCCTTCGCCGCAGACTTTGCCGCTTCGCTAAGGATAGCGTCGGCATGCCGGGTAAGATCGGTCACAGCCGCTGCAATGTTTTCAAAGGCACTGCCTGCCTGTGATACGACAGTACGGCCACTCTGCACATCTTCCGTCCCCTTCTGCATGCGCTGGACAGCCTGCTCCGTATCCTGCTGGATAGTCGTAATCAGCTCTGCTATCTTGCGCGCTGCCGTATTCGACTCTTCGGCCAGCTTGCGGACTTCATCAGCGACTACAGCAAAGCCGCGTCCATATTCACCGGCACGGGCGGCCTCGATAGCGGCATTCAGCGATAACAGATTCGTCTGCTCGGCAATCCCGGAAATCGTGCTCGATATCTGCCCGATTTCCTCCGACCGCTCCGCCAATTTCTTGATGACCTGCGCCGAATCCATAACCGAATCTGCAATTTCCGCCATCTGCTCTACGGCACCAGCAATGGCTGCCTTGCCGTCCCCAGCGATGACTTCGACATTATGCGCAGCATCGACCGAAGCCGACGCCTTACCTTGAAAGCCATGCAGGCTTGCAGACATTTCCTGGATATCCGTGAGCGATGCACTTACGGCCTCACCCTGCTGGCTGGTATTCCCGGCCACATTGGTAATCGATACAGCTACCTGCTGCGTTGCCTGTGCCGATTGGCTGGCATTTTCTGTCAGCTGCGTCGCAAAAGTCGACACTTCCTCCGACGTCTGCTGGATGTGCTTGATGAGTTCCCGCAGATTCTTGATGGTATCACCATAAGCCATCGTGAGCTCCCCAAACTCATCCTGCGTCTGCGGGACAGCCTCAACCTTAAGGTTGCCAGCGGCCACTTCCCGCGATACATCCATAAGATAACGGATTGATGTCATGATTGCCGAGCTCAGATAGAATGCCATAGCACCAGCCAATAACACGACGAGAACAATGCAGACAATCAACGTCCATTTCGTTCTTTCATACTGCGCCGAAGCCGCAGCACTTTCCTTATGGATGAAATCCTTGCTGCTGTCAACGACATGGCTGAGCTTTGCCGTCATTTCAGCATATTGGCTGCTGGACTTATCCAGCAGCTTGATTGCCTCGGCATTTTTACCATCCTTGGACAGCTTGATGATCTCACGGGTATTTTTCTTATAGCTTTCCCAGATGCTGCGCATTGACTCGAAGTCTTCCCGGACTTCTGGCGCCACGGATGGTTCCACCTTATCGAAAGCAATATCCAGCTGATCTGCACGTTTCAGCGTTTCCTGGGCCGCATGAATGCGATTAGGAAGCGTCGTCGCCGTAGCTACGGCATACTCGCCCTGCCGATAATCTGATAGCGTATGACTGCTTTCCACACCAGCCATAACGCTTGCCAAATGCTCCGTCGCAATGCGAAGCGCTCCTTCATTGATACTGTTCAGGCTATAGCCTGTATACAGGCCATTGGCAGCAAAAATAAAAATAAGCGCCCCAAAAACCAAAAACAGTTTCTGCCGAATTGTTATCCGATCCACTAAAACTTCCCCCCTTTTGTATTTAACAAAATTATTATACCATAAAAAATACTTCGCAAACATAAAAAATAATTTCTGCCTGCGAAGCATTTTTTTATTAGCAGTCGACCCTGCCATTAAGTCAAACTTTGAACTTTTCTACCTGTTTCTTCAAGTTTTCTGCGCTCTGCTGCGACACATTGATTTTTTCGAGAATCTCATTGGCGAGCTCCGCAACATCCGTAACTTTCTCAGCCACGGTCGTATTACCCACGGCACCTTCATGCGTAGCCTTAGCGATTTCTTCCATGGCATTGCTCATGGATTCTACGGCATCGTTAAGCTGCTGGGCCATCATGTTGCTCGTCTTTGCGAACCCATTGACATACTTTGCGTCTTTCTCATACTGAATCGCCGTTTTTTCCAGCATATCGTAATCATTATTGACATTCGTATCCATGAAGTTCAACAAGCTGAACGAACCATTCGACAGATTCTGTACCGAACCTGTCACCTGCCCCGTAAGCGTCTGGATTTTCTCAGCCGTATCATGCGACTGCTCGGCCAGCTTACGTACCTCATCTGCTACCACGGCAAAGCCACGCCCGTATTCGCCAGCCCTGGCCGCCTCGATAGCCGCATTGAGTGCCAAAAGATTTGTCTGCTCAGCGATATCGGTAATCTCCTGCGTCAGCATATTGATATTGTCCACGACTTTCGCCGATTCGATGGCGGTCTCCAGGGAAGATTTCGTCTCCGCATAAATACGCCGTGCCTCGCTGCTGGACTGTTCCATCGTTGCCTTCAACGTGCTGGCCCGTTCGGCAATCTCTTCCGTATAGCTTTCACTATGCTTCGCCTCTTTGGCCGTTCCATGGATCTGATCCCGCAGTTTGTCGCTGAGATGCTGCAGATTTTCCGTCGAAGCTGCCGTCTCTTCCATACCTGCTGCCATTTCCTCGGTAACGGCAGACATATCCTGCGCATTGCTATTAAGACCATTGACCAGTTGCTGGACTTCTTCCACCATGGCCACACTGCTTTCCGTCTCCGTACGGACATCTTTCAATACCCCGCGCAACGACTGCTGCATCTTTGAAAGCGCCTGTACTACCATTCCGACCTCATCCTGCCGCTCCAGCAGTGCGGACGGAATCTCCTGCGTCAAATCGCCAGCAGCCACAACATTGAGCCGTGCCACGGCATCATGCAGCGGAGCAGCAATGCTGCGGGCAATATAAATAGCCACGCCAAAGCCCAGCACAAAGCCCAGCACGATAATCGCAGCAAAAATCTTGATGGTACGCGCATAACTTTCGCTGAACGTTTCAAACAGCTGCTTGCTCTGTGCTACATTATCCGGCGTCAACACCGAAAGATTAGCAGCAATAACCTTTGTCGCACCAAGATTTTCCATAATCTTGACCTTATCTTCCAGGCTATTGCCCATCGTCTCAACAGCTTTTACCTTGCTTTCAGCCGTATCCAGATTCTGGCTGAGCTCCAGCAGCGCCTGCTGTGCCTTGTCACTACGGTCTATGCGTTTGAGCTCTTCGGCATCTGTACGGATAGCATGCAGCTGATCAACCATATCCTTCAGCAATACCTTACGGGATTCCTGCGGATAATCCTGCTGCAGCAAGTAAGCCACATCGACATCAAGGGTGCGCAGCCGGTTGTTGGCATCATTGAGGACCTGCGATGACATGATATTGTAGTTATACATATCATCCAATGCCTGCTTGGCCTTGCTGTCTGAATAAATCCCCACCGCAGCGATCAGTGCCATGATAACCAAGAGGCTTCCTGCCAGCAGCAGGATTTTGATTTGTACGCTTAAATTCTTTAACATCTCCAGCCACCGTCCTTAGTGCAAGAATTTTCCAATATTTTCTTTAGTAATTTCTACAAAAGGAACCAGAACATCTTCTGGCTGCTTATTCCCTTGGCGCAAAGCCTGGATAAGCGCAAAGACTCCCTCACCCTGCCCCTCGGCATCCTGCTTGACAGTCTGGCTCATCCTACCATCACTTACGGCCTGCAAAGCAGCATCAGTCGCATCGACACCGCTTACCAGAACACCATCCAGTCGGCCGGCATCCCGTAATACCCGGATTGCCCCCAGGGCCATATCATCGTTAGCTCCTATCACACCATCAATCTGCGGGAAAAGCTTGAGCCACAGAGACATCTGCCGCAAAGCAACAGCCTCGCTCCAGGAACAATCGGCCGAAGCCAGCAGCTGGATATCCGGGCGCTTATCCAGGCAGGCCTCCTTGAACCCTTCCCAGCGTTTTTGGGCACCACTCTGGGTCATCTCTCCATTCATATAGACAATCTTTGCCCCCTGCGGCAGATTTTTGGCCATAAACTCTCCCTGCATACGTCCTGCCTCACGGTCATCCGATACCGATGAGAAGAACTTACCTCCGCTGATATCGCGATTGATGCGGATAATAGGAATCCCCGCCGCATTGGCTTTCTCAATCTCAGGAATGATTGCCTCGCCATCCACAGCTGCCAACACGATAGCCGATGCCTTAGCATCGATGGCCTGGTTGATCTGGTCATGCTGCAGATTTGCGTCGCCCTTGGCATCCTCGACTTCCGTCTCGATGCCAGCCGCCTGCAGCCGGTTCACGACAGCCCGTTTCAACTCCCCCTGAAATCCTGTATCCGCATTGTCGTGCAACAGGCAATACACCTTTCCTGAACTTATCTCCGAACTGCCGCATCCAGTGACTACCATCGCCGCAATTACGAGCAGTATCGGTAAAATCCTCTTCAATTGCTTCACATTTACACACTCCCATTCTTATCATTCTTACATCTTTGGCTGTGCTCGTACCCACAGTCTTGGTTAATTTATTCGACAAAATTACAACAATTCCTTCAAAAATATTTCTTTTTTGAAAAAAATATATCTTATATAGAAAAAAACACCTCTTTTCGAGGTGTTTTGTCTTCAATTTTCGCATATTTTATTCAATATTGCATACTTCCCGACCACAATTTTCACATTGGATAGCCTGCTTGAGATAGTCGATATCCTTGATGAAAATCAAATGCCCGCGATACTCGATGACACCGGCCTTACGTAATTCGCTAAGCATGCGGTTGAGGCTTTCGCGCGCCGTCGCCGAGTAGTTTGCCAGCTCCTGATTCGTCAGCGGCACCGAGATCAGGATTCCGCCATCCACTGCCTTGCCATAGCTGTTAGCCAGGCGGATCAGTGTCGAGTAGAGCGCCCCCTTCTTGCCATAGAGCAGCAGGTCACGGAACTTCGAATGCTGCTTGCGCATATGCGCGCTGATGATCTTCAGCAGCTGCACGGCCAGCTGGGGCCGCTTCTCGAGATAGGCTTGCAGCACGGGGAACTCGATGGCATAGACTTCGGCGGCACTCTGCGCAATCGCATTGAAGATATAGACCGGATTGTCATCGTAGAGCGGCAGCTCACCGATGATGCTGCTGCGCGTCGCCAGCCGCAGGCTCAGCACGCGCCCCGAAGTCGCATACTTCGTGATGAATATCTGGCCGGTACGCACAATATAGAAATATTTCGCGGCATCCCCTTCATGGAACAGGTACTCGCCATCATGGAGCATGACGACCTTACCGGGGATTTCGTAGAACTGGCGGACTAAAGCTTCCATCGCATAACCTCATTTCGTTTTATCATCTTTTAGTCTACTAAAATTTATCTGGGAAAACTGTGCGTTTTGTTACGTGTGCCGTGAGATTTGTTACTTACTTATTGATATTTTTCAATTATACTTGACTCAAATCAATGGCGTATTTGACCGCCATTCGCTATTATTCTTATGGGATAGGAGATAAAACTATGGCAGAAAACGATGTACTGCTTGCGCTCGGAAATGCCCCGAGCCGCAAGGAAATCCTCGCACACTGGGAACCAGAGAACGAAGCCTTCTGGAACAAGTATGGCAAGAGGATTGCCAACCAAAACCTCTACACCTCGACCTGGGCACTCGTCCTCTCCTTTGTCGTCTGGACCCTTTGGGCCACGATTGCCGCCAAGCTCAACACCGTGGGCTTCCACTTTAGCGATGAGCAGATCTTCACGCTGGCCGCCCTGCCGGGACTCATCGGCGCAACTGGCCGCCTTTTCTACACCTACCTGCCGGGACTGCTCGGCGGCAAAACCTCGACCCTTGTCACAACGGCCCTGCTGCTGCTGCCGGTCATCGGCCTTGGCAACGCCCTGCAGGACACGACGACATCCTACGACACCTTCGTGCTGCTCGTCGCCTTCATCGGCATCGCCGGAGCAAATTTCTCCGCCTCGATGGCTAACATCGGCTTTTTCTTCCCCAAAGCCAATAAGGGACTGGCGCTGGGCATCAACGCGGGTGTCGGCAATCTCGGCGTCTCGCTGATCTACCTCACAGCACCGCTGCTCTTAGGCTGGAACCTGTCTGGGCTCTTCGGGCCCGGCCTGCTGACCGCTGACGGCAGCCCACTCTACTTGCAGAATGTCTGCTATTTCTGGGCCATCCCGACTGTCCTCACGCTCGTGCTCATCTGGCTGTTCATGGACAACCTGCCGCTGCCCAAGCAGAGCCCGAAATCCATTCTTTCCATCTTCGGCAATAAGCATACTTGGCTGATGTGCTGGATCTACACCTGCGGCTTTGGCTCCTTCATCGGCTTTTCGGCAGCACTCGGCCTGCTCGTCGCCAAGGAGTTCCCCGAGGTCTCCTTCTCAATGGCGGCCTTCCTCGGCCCCTTCATCGGTGCCAGTGTCCGCCCCCTTGGCGGCTGGCTCGCCGATAAGCTAAACTGCGGTTCGCGTGTCACGCTGCTGTCACTGTTCGTCATGCTCGCCGCCAGCTTCGCCGTGCTGTTCGGCATCCAGACACATAGCTTTGCGGTCTTCTTTGCCTCATTCCTGCTGCTGTTCCTGACAACGGGTTTTGTCAACGGGGCCTCGTTCCGCATGATTCCCTATATCTTCAACAATCCGTTCCATTCGTCACTCGTCACGGGCTTCACGGCTGCCATCGCCGCCTACGGCGCTTTCCTGATTCCGAAGATCTTCGGCTGGTCTTACGCCAGCTTCCAGAGTGTCACGCCAGCCTTCTATATCTTGATTGCCTTCACGGTCAGCACCATCCTCATCACCTGGTATTTCTATGACCGGCAAGGCTCTGGCATCAAATGCTGAGCAGCCGCAGCTTCAGCCTCCCCAGACGGGAGGCTTTTTTTCTGCCAGCAATACTGGTAAAATATAAACAAGAGCTATGAACTGCAAAGGAGACGATAACATGGATCCACGTACCGGACTTACGCATTTTGACGAGAAAGGACAGGCCATCATGGTCGATGTCAGCGGCAAGCAAGAGACGAGCCGCACGGCCATCGCCACGGGCCGCATCAAGGTCAATCAGGCCGTCTATGACGCCATCGAACAAGGCACGGCCAAAAAGGGCGACGTACTGGGAGTCGCCCGCGTCGCCGGCATCATGGCCGCCAAGTCCACGAGCTCGGTCATCCCGCTCTGCCATCCGCTGCCGCTTGCCAAATGCAGTGTCGACTTCACCATGCTGCCCGAAGAATGTGCCGTCGAGGCACAGGCCACGGTCAAGGTGACGGGACAGACCGGCGTCGAGATGGAAGCCCTGCACGCCGTGAGCGTTGCCCTGCTGACCATCTACGACATGTGCAAGGCCATCGACAAGCGCATGGAAATCCAGTACATCCACCTCGATAAGAAGACTGGTGGCAAGAGCGGCGAATTCGTGCGCTGAAACATTTTTACTATAAAAAACAGGAGCCGTGAAGATCCATCATCTTCCACGGCTCCTGTTTTTTCAAATGGCAAAAACGATCATAAGCTTCCCTTGACAACGGCATTGGTCTGCGCAATGGCAGTGTGTGCCTTGTCAATGGCAAGTCCCAGGACACGCATCTGCTTGTCCGGGTTGTGGAAGCCCATGCTGCTCTCGGCAGCTACGAAGTCCCAATACCACTGAGCCTCACGCAGCGTCTGGCGAGCTGCTGCCAGCTGCTCATCGGTAGCACCGGCATCCATCGCTGCCTTGATTGTCTTATGGGCTTTGGCGACCGTCTGGCCAGCAATACGCTGAAGCTTGAAGGTGTTGTCGCCAATCGTCTTGACGCGCTTGGTCAGTGTCTCAGCACTTTCCTGATGGCACTTCTGGCATGACTCCTGCGGCGTGAACAGCGGGTTCGTCATCCAGTGGGACGTATATTTCTGGCCATCCTTGCGCATATACGGCATATGGCAGTCAACACAGGTAACGCCATTCATGGCATGGATGGAATCCTGCCAGGTCTCGTAGTCCGGATGCTGGGCTTTGAGCATCGGTGTCTTGGAGTCCGCATGGATCCAATCCTGCGTAAAGCCGCCAGCATGGCCATCCTGATAATACTGATAGATCTGCTCGGCATCAAAACCATTATCCCACGGCTCGACGACGCGGCCGTCTTCCTTGGCAAAGTAATACTCGTTATGGCACTGGCCGCAGACATACGCGCGCATCTCGTTATGGGATGCCTGGCTGATATCTACGCCACGGCGCGCCATGGCCTCGACAAAGCCCTGCTGATAGACACGCAGATCCATCGTCTCGGGATCATGGCAGCTCGAGCAGCCAAACCACTCGTCATCCTTGATAGGAGCGGCAATCTCATCAAAGGGTTTCGTGGCAAAATCCCAGCCACTTTCCTTGAAGTAGACATCATACATATAGGAACTCTTGCAGACGATGCAGGAGCCCTTCTGCCCCGGACGACGTTTCGACTCGAGGATGTCGATGCCGGCATACGTATGGCCGCGGTCATCGTCATACTGAAGCGCAAACTTATAGCCCTTGAAATTCTCGAGTGCCTCCGGCTGTTCCTTCAGATGATCCACCTTATCTGAACCGCCATAGCCAGTCGGCGATGGATGCATTTCATTATTCTTCATGAACGACTCGTATTCGAGTGGATAGGCATCCTTATACCCATCCTTGGTCAATTGCTGATCTTTCGGAATCTTAGCGAGCTTCACGCTGTCATCGTTCGGTGCTGCACCGATGCGAACCACGACAAAGCCGAAGAACGCGACGCAGACCGCTGCGATTCCTGCTAATATTTTCTGTAGCTTACTCAACTTTTATCCCCCCTTCGAGATGGTTCGCGCCATGAGCAATACTGCTATGGCATTTCATGCAGTCAGCACCGGTGTCGAGATCGACGCCAATCTGCGCATGAACATTCTTCATGGTGTTCTCATGGCAGCGCAAGCAATTCGCGTTGACCGTCTTCTTGCCGTCAGCCGAAAGCTTGATATGTGCCGGATAATCCCGGAGCACCTCATGGTAGGTATCCACCATGCCGGTTCTCCCCTTCTCGATCATATAGATGGCCATGTTGTCATGGGGCAGATGGCAATCCACACATTCGAGTTTGCTATGGGTTGACTCGGCGAAAGTCCACGCCTCTGTCTTCATGGCATGACAGGTGCCGCAAAATTCCGGACTCCCCGAAAACGACATCATAGCCGCCCCAAATCCGCAAGCCGCGACACCAATGACAAATCCTCCCGCCAAACATGCCAGCGTGTGTTTCTTAAAAAGCTGTTTGAGTTCCACTTCCGCTCCCCTCCTCTCACTTCTACGCCCATTATAGCATCCGTCAAAATCGTGTGATGTTGCTCACGCAACCAAATTCAGACTTTTTTCACAAAAAAACCACGTTCATCTGCTGTTCCCAGCGATGAACGTGGTTTTATCCTTATTGCAGCAAAGATAGAACGCTGCTGCTATTTTGATTTGCCTGTGCCAGCATAGACTGCGCAGACTGGGTAAGCACATTATACTTCGTGTATTCTGTCATTTCCTTGGCCATATTCGCATCCCTTATGGTGGATTCCGAAGCAGTTGTCCCCTCCTGCTGAGCGATGATGTTATCATACGTCATTCCCAAACGGCTGGTCTGTGCCCCCACCAGTGTGCTGGCATCCAGCAGATACTCGATTGCCCGATCCAAAAGTCCCGGCTCATCGTTCTTCACCATACGCGTTCCATCCAGTGACATCCGCCCAGCCTGATTGCCTAAAAGTTTCTCCCGGCTGGCCTGCGTTAAAACGTTATAGTCCTTGTAGGATGCTACCCCAGGTATATAGTTGAAAAGATGATCCATTGAGGTCTGCGGAATCTGAACATGAATGTTCATACTGGCTTTGTCGGTATGATGGATAACCAAATCCCGGACATAGATTCCCCGCGTAGCTTTCTGCACATCATCCAGAACACCATCAGCCAGCTTGGCTCCTTTCTCTTGCAAATATGGATACTGGCTGGAATAATTCCGCAAATCAAATTTGCGGTCATCATAAACGGTTAAAGTTCCCGCCTCGGGATCAGCCGCAAAATGCAACATATGCGAGTGCCCATTCATGATGTGTTCCATAGCATTGCCACCTTGATCATAAAGAGCCTGTACCAAAGATTTTACATCCGTTACCCCAGAAATATCTATAATAGTAGTCTTGATATCCGCTCCAGATTGTCCACTGGCCGGCCGATCTGCATCCGATGGATCATCCTTTGACTTGAACTGAAAGTTAAACCACTGATCTGCGCAGGTAGCACAGTACACCCGGAATCCTTTACCATCCAAATCATCCGGCAATGACAAACTGTTGCTCGAGGCATATGCCTTGAAATCAATCGTATAAGCGCTCATATTGCCCTGCGACAAACTGATGACCTGGCTGTTACCAGCAGATTCTCTAGCATACGCAGTTACTTTCAATCCTTTAGTTCCTGCCACTGCATCACTGCCATCACTAAGATACGCGCTCTGTGCTGACATAAGCGAAATAAATGCATCAGCCACGGTCTTCGTATTGTCATTCGCCATATATGACCTGAGGGAATTCAAATCGAAAGTTATCCCGCTCGGCAAGTGCTTCAAAGCTTCAAAAGATGTTGGCACCTTGCTGTCAATGAATTCAATCGTTCCTACACCGCTAGTACTCAGAGCCTTGCCTTGAAGTGCCTCAATAAACGCTTCCAGCTTATCACTGTCCGTGGTATCATAAGCCGTGAGGTCCATCGTGTAGCTCGCACGCGGCCCCTCATGGTAAGCACCTCTATCAACACCACCATTAGCTACCGTCACATTACCATTATAAGCCGTTACCGTCTCAAAATTCACAGTCGTCGTTGTCGGCGCTATCGCATCAGCCCCGGCCACTGACGAAAAACCATCCGTAGTTGTTATTGTAGCACCCGAATAAACAGACGTAAGTGTCATCTGACCATTAGCCATAGACAGTCTGACATAACTATCCACGGCATTGTTTGGCTTATAGGTATCCCAAGTACATAATTTGTAATCGGAAAGATTGGCATCCCTGCCTACCTCATAAACGCCCGTAGAATCACGCGTTATCGAACCGCCATCCACAATACGTACATAAGCGGTCCCGCTTGTTCCAGAACAATTAATCGTTATTCCAGAACCTGTAGGCGCTCCACCCACATTCAACGCCAGGCTAGCCGGGCTGCCACCGCTGCCGCCTACGTAATGAGCCGGTACATCCACTACCTGCGTGGTAATATCGGTAGCAGGATCATGATACTCCTTATAAGTTGCTGGTACATAGGTGCCCGCCGAAGCCGGCACACCCTTAGCACTTTTATTCCCTAAACCTGTAGACGTAGCACTGCTACGCCCATACTTCTTGCTCTCACCGCCGCCTATAGTTTTCTCAGCTGAACCTGCGGACTGGCTCCATCCCTTCACCGTGGCATTATTAGCTGCTGAACCAGAATAAGCTGTAGTGACACTGACAACATTGCCACTACTAGTCGCACTGCCTACTACACCTTTACCGCTGATAGCTGATGCCACCGCACTCGCTATACCAGCAGAATCCAAACCGTTGATATTTATCTCCACTACATTTTCACTGGAACCTGCACCATGGCGATAATTCTTGCCCGTAGGATTATTCGTCAGTACATAATAAGTAGCACTTGAACCTGAACTATTGCTGGCCGTATAAAAGCCCACGCCTTCCGCATTCGACGAATCATAACCGGAAAAATCAACAGTAAAGGAAGCTGGGGACGCTGTCGTAGGTGGATCATAGTAGCCATCCGCACCACCTTCAAGATTCTTACTGGTCAGATTCCCTAACAGCGGCTCTATCGTTACCGCTGTCGTACTATAAAACGGCAATACCGCAAACGGCCCTGTCTGACCATCCAGCGTATCATACTGATCAGCAATCAGATTCAAGGTACCGCTTTCCGGCACCGGCTCTGGCTTGTCCAGGATTCGCCAGGTGTAGATTTCATCCACCTTTTTGTCGCCCACCAAGAGTAACTTGCCGTTGTAGTTTGTTTCGTACGCAATATCATGTACCTGGTCAAACCCCTGCGAAATCTCTTTTTGTATCGTGAGCCGATCCAAGTCCGTATTCGTATCATTATTCGCATCAAGTACCTTGGCCTTGATTGTCCGCATGATTTCCAGCTGTTCCTGAATGGCTCCTGCCGCCACATTCAGCATAGTCTTACCATTCTGCACATTCGTAGCATCCTGTTCAAGTGCTCTTAGCCGTACCCGCATACGCTCAGAAATCGAATACTCTGATGCACCATCGCCTGCGCCAGTTATTTTGGTTCCCGTCGCCACTTTCTTGAGCTTCTTTCCCAAAGAGGAAACATTCTTGTTCAACTCTCCCAGTGAAAGCATAGCCGATGGGTTATTCAGTACCGTCATAGTCATAGCCAATCCCTCACGTCCCTATGAAATAGGATTCTATCCTTATCCTCAAAGACAAAGCCTGCTATTTATTATATCGTTCTGACGCATTTTTTCTTAAATCAAATTTTAACTGTCGATGACAGTATTTAAAATCATGCTTGCAGCAAAGACAAAACGCTACTGTTATTTTGGTTTGCCTGTGCCAGCATAGACTGCGCAGACTGGGTAAGCACATTATACTTCGTGTATTCTGTCATTTCCTTGGCCATATTCGCATCCCTTATGGTGGATTCCGAAGCAATTGTCCCCTCCTGCTGAGCGATGATGTTATCATACGTCATCCCCAGACGGCTGGTCTGCGCCCCCACGAGAGTGCTGGCATCCAGCAGATACTCGATGGCTCTGTCCAAAAGCCCTGGCTCATCGTTCTTCACCATGCGCGTACCATCTAGCGACCTCCGTCCGCCTTGATTGCCTAAAAGCTTTTCCCGGTTGGCCTGCGTTAAAACGTTATAGTCCTTGTAGGATGCTACCCCAGGTATATAGTTGAAAAGATGATCCATTGAGGTCTGCGGAATCTGAACATGAATGTTCATACTGGCCTTATCGGTATGGTGAATAATCAAATCCCGAACCATTATACCCCTCGTAGCTTTCTGCACATCATCGAGGATACCATCTGCCAACTTCGCCCCCTGCTCCTGCAAATAAGGATACTGCCATGCTCTTTCCCTCAAATCGAACATGCGCTGATCATAAACCGTAAGCGTCCCTGCCTCAGGATCAGCCGCAAAGTGCAGCAGATGGGAGTGACCGTTCATGATATGTTCCATGGCATTGCCGCCCTGATCATATATTGCCTGCACCAAAGACTTCACATCCGTTACCCCGGATATATCGATAATGGTAGTTTTTAGATCTGCTCCCGACTGACCACTGGCAGGACGATCAATATCAGAGGGATCATCCTTCGCTTTGAACTGAAAGTTGAACCACTGATCCGCGCAAGTAGCACAATACACACGGAATCCCTTACCATCCAAAGCGTCCGGCAAAGACAAGCCATTGCTTTCTGCATAAGATTTAAAATCAATGGTATAGGCACTCATATTGCCCTTACTGATACTGATAGTCTGACTATTCCCTCTTTCCTCAGAATATGGCGTAGCCGTAACCCTCAATATCTTTGCCCCCGCACCAGGAACACTATAACCACTTTTGTTTTTCATAAGATTTATAAAAGCATCCGCAATAGTGGTACCTCCACTCACGGCAGACCGTAAAGCGTTCAAATCCACCACAGCAACCCCAGGCATATGTGCCATAGCATCCAAAGAAGTGGATACCTTCGTATCAACGAACTCAACATCAGACTGAGGCGTTTTTATGGCCTTTCCCTTAAGGGACCCGATGAATTTTTCAAGCTTATCGTTATCTGTAACATCATACGCCGATAAATCTATATCGTAGCTGGCCGTGTCTCCCCATACGTAATTTCCTCTGTCAACACCACCAGTTGCCTGCGTTACAGTTCCTTTATATTCTTTTACCTCCGAAAAGTTTACCTGAACCGTCCGATTGGGAATAGCTGCCGCTGATGGCTCACTAGAAAAACCATCTGAAACATTAATACTGCCCCCCTCATTGACAGAAGTAAGTGTCAACTTTCCTCCAGACAAAGAAAGCTGGACATAGCTGCTAACGTTGTTTTTCGCATTGTAGGTATCCCATACATATAGCATCTCATTGCTTATATCAGCATTTTTGCCTATTTCATAGACGCCCGTGCTATCCCTTTTTATATCATGGCCTTCCACAAAGCGCACATAAGCTGTACCACCATTAGCGCCTTTTATTGCCAAGCCGGACCCCACAACTGCTGAACCAATATTGTATTCTAATTTCGCCTTGGTTCCACCCGCGCCACCTTCATAATGACCGGGAACGTCAATCACCCTACTGGTAATATCCGTAGCCGAATCATATACTTCCTTATACGTAGGATCAATATACCTGCCTGCCGTAGGTGCGATTCCTGTTGCATTTCCACTACCTAGTCCCGTTACCATAGCACTGGAACGCCCATTTTTCGCACTGGCACCACCACCCAGAGATTTATCCACAGTAGCTGCTGGCTGTGACCAGCCCTTTACTGTAACGTCGTTAGCCGCACTCCCCCTATACGAGGTGGTTATTGTAACTTTTGATCCGTTCACAGATGTATCGCCTACTGTCTCACCATTGTTCCGTATCGCTGCCGCCACTTTAGCAGCAATTTCTGCCCCAGTATTAGCACCGGAAATATCTATCTCCACTACATTCTCTCTGGTGGTATCACCATGACGATGATTCTTAGTAGGATCAGAGGTCAATACATAATAGGTATCATAAGCCGTAGTATACCCCCTGGTTGTACGAAATCCTACCCCCTCTGCCGTAGATTTAGTATACCCACTGAAATCCATCAAGAAAGATGCCGGTGTTGACTCCTGCGGATCGTTATAATGCCCCTTCGTTCCTCCTGCTAGATTCACCTGAGTAGCAGCTCCCAAAATCGGCTCAGCCGAAACGGCTGAAGTCGAATAAAACGGCAGCGTTGCAAACGGTCCTGTTTTATTATCCAAGGAGGAATACTGATCAGCAATCAAATTCAAGGTATCACTTCCCGGTACAGTCTCTGGTTTATCCAGGACTCTCCAGGTATAGATTTCATCGACCTTCTTATCCCCTACCAAGAGCATTTTGCCATTATAATTGGTTTCATAGGCAATATCATGTACTTGTTCGAACCCTTGAGATATTTCTTTTTGGATGGTGAGTCGATCAATGTCCGTATTCGTATCATTGTTGGCATCCAGGACTTTAGCCTTAATATTCTTCATAATCTCCAACTGTTCCTGAATAGCCCCCGCTGCCACGTTTAACATGGAGCGTCCAGTCTGCACATTGGCCGCATCCTGCTCCAATGCGCGTATTCTCACCCGCATACGTTCAGAAATCGAATACTCCGAAGCACCGTCTCCTGCACTGTTGATTTTAGTCCCTGTAGCCACTTTCCTAAGCTGTTTGCCCAACGATGAAGCGTTTTTATTCAACGTTCCCAGTGTAAGCATAGTTGCTGCATTGTTTAGTACTGTCATAGCCATAAATAAATCCCTACCTCCATAGCCAAAGTTATCCGTCCCTAGCTGCTGCCACCACGAAACGTATTATACTCATATATGTTATATAGTTACTGCACCATTGTCAACGTCCCATGACCTTTATCCTATAAAAAAAAACACTTCCATCCTTAAAACAGAAGTGCTTTTTCACTACCTTGCTATTTTTTTAAAGCTGTCAACGTTCCTGCACAGACTAGCACACTGCCCAGCCACAGTAGCCAGATATACGGCTTGGTGCTGACACTAGCTGTAATCGCCTGTTGGGTTTCCGTTTCGATTGATGGCAGGATTTCCAAACGCACTTGTTTCTGGTCAGCAGCTACGCCTGTCAGACGGATGCGCTTTTGGCCGCCGAATACCTCCACAGCCTTGGATGTACCGCCTTCCAGCGTGGCCTGTATCGCCGGCTCTACGCGCTCGATCGTATCGCCATCGGTCACAGCAATGACCGCCTTGACGAGCATCTTGCCACCGCCCTGCTCCTCGAGCGTCACCCCTTCAAACCGGTAGGCGAACAGATCATCCATATCCATGCGGCCATGCTTGAGGATGAGCTCCTGTCGGCCGCTGCTTTTCGGCGGTGTCGGAGCGATGTAGATATCGCCGCCCAGTGTTTTGTCGATGGCTGGCTCGCGGGCTGCATCCTCGCCATTGGCATGGAGTTTCGTCAATGCCCGCACTTCACGCCCATCGACGGTATAGATGTAGTATTTCTCCCGCATATCATCCGCAAACTGCTGCCCTTTGAAGACAATCTCATGACCATAGAGCGTCACGGGCTCATTGACCGCCAGCTCCTGCGAGACAGTCCTGCTGCCGCTGCCGGACAAGACAATGGCCAGCAGCGAAAGCCCCAGGCCAGCATGGGCGAGCATGCCGCCCAGTCCCAGCGCCTGCCTGCGCCAGCTCCAGAAGGACGCGGCAACGCCCATGAGTGCAGCCCCTGCCAGCAGAAGCGGCATGACCTGGCGGACACCTGCCAGCCAGGCCAGCGCAGCCCCCAGGAGGACAAATGCGGCCAGTGGTCTCAGCGGCGCCACCTTATTGCCTTCCCCATAGCGATGCAGGCTCGCGCCCACCAGGCAGACCATCATGACGATAGCCAACGGCAGCGTCGTGCGGACATAGAAATCCGTGTCGACAGCGGCCGGTTTGCCCAACAGCTGCGTCAGCAGCGGCATCGACATACCCAGGAAAATGACCGCTGCAAGGAATACCAACAGCAGGGCGCCGAGCAGTACCAGGAATTCACGGCTTTCATAGGCAGGATACATTTCCCCCTGCGGCAGTTTCCCCGCCCGGACAGTCAGGAGCAGCAGTCCGCCGACAAGGACCAGCGCATTGACCACGGCAATCGTCATGCCGATGCTCGTCCCGCTGAAGGAATGTACCGAAAAGTCTCCGAGGATGCCACTGCGCGTCAGGAACGTGCCATAAAGAACGAGCGAGAACGCAAAGATCGCCGCAAGATGCACCATCGACAGTGCCGCAGCGCGCACGCGGGCCACGCGCAGCACGTGGATGAAGATACCAGCAACCAGCCAGGGCACGAGTGACGAGTTCTCCACCGGATCCCAGCCCCAAAAGCCGCCCCAGCCCAGGACCTTATAGGCCCAATAGCCGCCAATGAAGATACCGGCTCCGAGGAAGGCCCAGGCCACCAAGGCCCACCGGCGCGCCGTCTCCAGCCAGTCTTTCACCATCTGCCCTTCGATGAGAGCCGCTGCCGAGCAGGCAAAGGGCACGGCCAGCAGCGCATAGCCAAGGAAGATGATCGGCGGATGGACAGCCATCCACGGATCTTGCAGCAAAGGATTCAAGCCGACGCCATTCTCGACGGCAACCTCCTGCGGCAGGAACGGGCTCTTGGCCAGCACGAGAATAGTGAGCAGCGTCTGCAAAACCATATATACGCACATGCCTACAGCTGACAAGCGCTGACGATAGCCCAGGATAACACCAGCCGCCGCATGGAACAGCAGCCAGAGCAAGAACGATCCCTGCTGTCCAGCCCAAAAGGCCGAGAACTTGTATACCGCCGGTAATTCTGCCGACGAATAGCTGGCCACATAAGCGATCTCGAAATGATTGCCAAAAATCAAGACCAGCAGATAAATGCTTGCACCAAGCGAACCGGCAAAGGACAGGACTGTCAGCCACCGGCCATAGCGCTCCATGCGCTCCGTGCGCGCGCCGTAGCAAAGCAAGGCACACAAGGATAGCGCCAGTGCAAGCGCCAAAAATATCGTACCAACCAAGAGAAGAAGCCTCCTTATCTATTTCTGCTGCTCGTATTTCGACGGGCACTTTATGAGCAGTTTATCGGATTGGAACGCACCATCCCGATACTTGCCCACAGCGACAATATGATGTGCTTCATCAAATTGATCCGGCTTCGTCCCATGATAGCGTACGAGCATCGTCTCGCCCGTATCCTCATCGCGCAGCGTGAATACGAAATTATCGCCTTCCATATGCGGTGCTTCCGCCTTTTCATCCAAAAGCCCTTTGACCTGGACACTGCTGGTCGCCGTCCGCGCCTCAGCAATACCGACATACGGCGTGACCGAATCGACAAAGCTGTACCCCGCATAACCGATAAACACCAGGATCAGCAGTCCCAACAACATTTTCCGATTCATGGTAACGCCTCCTTATCCTTGCCGCCAACGCTGCGGAATACCAGCCAAACATAGAGAAGTGTCGCATCCAGCAGCCCCGCCAGCAATGTCCCCAACATCACAGGATCCATGTCCAGCGAGCCGCTGCCATTGATGACCGGCGAAGGATGCAGCGAAAAGTACAGCCGCGGGATGATGAACACCAGGAACGGCACCGTCAGGAACGAAAACAACGCATAGACTGCCGTCACGCGTGCCCGCCGCCGCGGCTCAGGCATTGCTGCCCGCAGTGTCAGATAGGCACCGTAGATCAATAGCAGTACGAAAATCGTCGTCTGCCGTGGATCCCAGTTCCAATATGCTCCCCAGGTCAGCTTGGAGAAGACTGCACCGCTGACTGTCGCCAACACGACAAATACCAAGCCCAGCTTGGCCGATGCCGCACTCAGGCGGTCAGCCCTCATCTCCTGCCGCCGCAGATAGCCTGCGCCCCACCAGGCACTCATGAGGAATGCCAGCACAGACACCCAGGCCATTGGGATATGGAAGAATGCAATGCGCACATAATCTCCCAGTCCCTGTGCAGGCGGCACCACAAAAAACACCAGATATATCACCACTGCTGTAAGCAGGCCAACCGCCCACGGCAGCATTCTCGCCTGTATCACTTTCATCATCCCCGTATCCTATAATCAGATAATCAATCCTCATACCAAAGATAATCAAACAAAATCGATGCCCCGACCAACAAGATAAGATCGTAGAGCGCCATGCCGCCGAGGTACAAGCCCGTTATCCCCCCACTGCCAAAGGCGCCTGCCGTCAGCGATATCGCTGGCAGGAACACGGGCAGGATGACCGGCAGCATCAATATCGAAAACAAGCCACTGTGGACACTAGCCCCTGTTGTCAGTGCCGCAATCAGCGTCCCCGCCGCCGCTATGCCTGTGCATCCCAGCAGCACGGTCCCCAACAGCACCAGAGGTGCGGCCACCGTCACATCCATCAGCAGCAGGAACAGCGGCGTTATGAACATGGCCAGCAGCACCAGCAGGAATAATGTATAGAGCATCTTCCCCAGCAGCACGGCCTGCGACGGCCCAAAGATGCGCAGCGTGAGCAATGTCCCGGCCGTATCCTCATCGGCAAACACGCGGTCAGCCCCAGCCATCGCGGCGAAGAACAGACAGACCCACAAAAGAGCTGCCAGCAGCCGCGGCTCCACCACACCGCCTTGCAGCGCCATGCTGACACAAGCCAGCGTCGTAAGCGCAAACATGAACATGGCCGCCCAGGCCGCCTTGAACCGCAGCCCCGCCGTCAATTCCTTGATGAATACGAGCTTAATGCCCTGCCAGATGGATTGCTGCATCAGCTGCCGCCTCCTCTCGTCCGTCGTTGGTCGCCCAGAGCACCAGTCTGCCCTCGTCTGCCGCCTGCCGCGCCTCGCGCAGCACCAGCTCGCGGCCCCCCGCATCGAGATTCGCCCCAGGCTCATCGAGCAGCCAGATATCAGCGCCTGATGCGAGGAGCGCGGCCAGCTTCAATCGCTGACGCATGCCCGTCGAGAACTCTCCCGTGAACGCTGCCGCGATTTCCGTTTCCCGCAGGCCAACACGCATCATCAAAGCCGAAAAGGCCGCATCATCCAGCGTGATTCCCCTGAGCCCCAGCAGAAAGGCGAGATTTTCCCGCGCCGTGAGCCGTGGATAGAACCTCAGCTCCGGCGTCACCATCGCCAGCCGGCTGCGCAGCTCCGCCCGCCGCAGCTCACGCGCCTCCTCCCAGACACTTACCTGTCCAGCAGCTGGCAGCATGAACCGGGCCGCCAGTTTCAGCAGCGTCGATTTGCCACTGCCATTTTGACCGGTCACAGCCGTGATCGTCCCGCTCCGCAGCTCGGCATTGATATCCTGGAAGATTGTCCGGCCATAGAAGGACTGGGTGACCGCTTCAAATTTTATCGTTATCATGACTCAACACCCGATTTTGTCCTTATTGAGCCGCAGCCAGTCCTCACCGACAGTCAGCACGCCCTCCGCTTTCATCGACGCGATCTCACGGGTCAACGCACTGCGGTTGCACTCGATCTCCTTGGCCAGCTGCACGCGTCCCGGCACCTTGACCTGCTCGCTCTGATAGCGCCCTTCACGCTGGAGCAGATAGAGGATCAGCCGCTCACGCAAGGTCTTCTGCGACAAGAGCTCGATCTTTTCCATCATCATGACATTCTTGCGGCAAAAAGCTTCCAATAAATTGCGCATGACCATGCCATGCGTACGGCCGAGCTTCGGCCCGGCTACCAGCAGCGACCGGTAGGGCACCCAAAGCACGATGGCATCGGTCAGCGTTTCGATCGAAGTATTGTTGTTCGGCTGGAACAGTGGCAGGATTGCCGAGGCACTGCCCATCATCGCACCGCGTTCCAGCGTATGGCCGATCGATTCATTGCCGAAGCGATCCTCGGCGATGACCTGGGCCTTCCCTTCGACCATCACACCAATATTGGCATTGGGCTCATAGGCCTTGAGGATACGCGTCCCCTTCTCGTAGCGTTTGACCGAAGCTCCTGTACTTACGATGAAACGATCGACCTCCGCCGGAGAAACATCCCGAAACAAGGGTAGTTCCTGTAAATCCAAATGATAGATCTGCATCCAATTCCCTCCTTGCTATTCTTCCGGTTCCATTTTGCCTCATTATATCATCTCTAATCACATGCATATGTTGCACAGGCAACTCATTACTGCAATTATTCTACTATTTTGACGAAAGTCCTGCTTCAGCCATTTGCACAAAAAGCAACCTGTTGTTGTGGTAGGAACCACCAAACAGGTTGCTTTTCTCTAGCATCCCATCCCTTACGGGACGGTTTTACTGTATCATTTTCTTGATATCTTCCTCAACAGTCGTGATGCCACCGATGCCGAAGTTCTCGACGAGTACCTTCGCCACATTCGGGGACAGGAAGGCTGGCAGCGTCGGGCCAAGATGGATATTCTTGACACCGAGATGCAGCAAGGCCAAAAGCACGATAACAGCCTTCTGCTCATACCAGGCAATGTTGTAGGCAATCGGCAATTCATTGACATCCTCAAGACCGAACACTTCCTTGAGTTTCAAGGCAATGAGGGCCAAGCTGTAGGAGTCATTGCACTGGCCAGCATCAAGCACACGCGGGATACCACCGATATCACCGAGATCGAGCTTGATATATTTGTACTTCGCACAACCAGCCGTAAGGATGACCGTATCCTGCGGCAGCGCCTTGGCAAATTCCGTATAATAGTCACGGGACTTCATGCGGCCATCGCAGCCAGCCATGACAACAAACTTCTTGATAGCACCAGACTTGACAGCTTCAACGACCTTGTCGGCCACGGCAAATACCTGCTCATGCGCAAAGCCGCCGACGATCTTGCCCTGTTCGAGTTCTGTCGGGGCAGCACACTTCTTGGCCAGATCGATGACCGGCGTGAAGTCCTTCGTGCCATCAGCCTGCAAGGCAATATGCTGGCAGCCCGGCACCCCCGTGGCCCCCGTCGTGAACAGGCGGTCCTGATACGATGCCTTCGGCGGTACCACGCAGTTCGTCGTCATGAGGATCGGGCCGTTGAACGCCTCGAACTCTTCCTTCTGCTTCCACCAGGCGTTGCCATAGTTGCCCGCGAAGTTCTCGTATTTCTTGAACTTCGGATAGTAGTGGGCTGGCAGCATCTCGCCATGCGTATAGACATCGACGCCCGTGCCCTGGGTCTGCTCCAGCAGCATCTCCAGATCCTTGAGGTCATGCCCCGAGATCAGGATACCCGGATTCTGGCGTACCCCGAGGTCGACCTGCGTGAGCTCCGGATTGCCATACGTCTCCGTGTTGGCCTTGTCCAGCAACGCCATGCCATCAACGCCCCACTTGCCCGTCTCGAGCGTAAGCGCCGTAAGATCATCCCCCGTCAGGCTGTCGTCGAGCAGCTTGGCAAGCGCCGACTGCGCAAAGGCATCGATAGCTTCATTCTCATAGCCCAGGACATTCGCATGCTTCTGATAAGCAGCCAGCCCCTTGAGGCCATAGGTGATGAGCTCGCGCAGGCTGCGGATATCCTCATTCTCCGTAGCGAGGATACCGACTTTGGCCGCCTTGGCTGCAAAGCCATCCTCCGTATCGTTCCAGAGGGCCGCATCCGGCAGATTCTCACGGGTCTCAAGGCCCGCCAGCAGCTCCGTCTTGACTGCCAGCGTCTCCTTGACGCGAGCAGCAATGGCTTCCTGATCGAAGTTTGCATTCGTGATGGTAACGAACAGGTTCAGCGTGATCAGATGGTTGACCTCTGCTGCCACCTTCTTACCCTCAGCACGCAGGCGCGTCGTGACAGCCGACAGCCCCTTCGTCACATAAATCAGCAGATCCTGCATCGCAGCAACTTCCGGCTTCTTGCCGCAGACACCAATCTGCGTGCAGCCCTTGCAGCCAGCCGTCTCCTGGCACTGATAGCAGAACATCTTGTTTTCCATAAATAATCGCTCCTTTTCCGCGCCGCTGGGGCGGAGTAATAATACACAAAGCATAGTCGCTTGACCTATCAACATCTCCCATTATAGCGGCACGCTCCCCGGCTGGCTGTAACATTCGCTACAGATAAAAAAAAGACCCTCTTCACAAAGAAGAAGGTCGTATCCATGTTTTCATTTTACGCACCAATGTCAATGCTGCCGCCGGCTTTTTTCTGGAAATCAGCGAACTGCGTATAGGCTTTCTGACGGGCCTGCATGATCTGAGCATTGATCTGCTGGAAGCCGCTCTTGCCCAGCTTCGTCTCCGTCCCGAAGTTCGACACCCGCGTGATGTCTGCGGTTGCCTTCATCCCCTTGGACAGATTTTTGGCCCCTTGCTCCGCATCGGCTTTGATCTGCTGCTGGAACTTGCTCGAGCCGAGCTTGGTCTCATTGCCGAAGTTCGAGACTTCATAATAAGACTTGCTGCGATCCATGAGCATTGCAGTCTTGCTTTCCCCAATGTCCACAATCGTCCGATTGGCATGCTGGAAAGCACTGCTGCCGAGCTTGGTCTCGTTGCCAAAATTCGACACTTTCGTGTAAGATGCTGCCGCCTCGCTATGCGCCTTCGCCGCCTGCTGTCCCTTCGCCGTCACTTCACGGTTCATTTGCGGGAAACTGGTCAGCGTTGTGATGCTTACCGCGGATATACCCATGACAATCCCTCTCTTTCCTTGTCCATTTCCTTAATCCTTTATATCAATAGGTATATTTCTCTACATATATATTATAATATCCATTTCATCGTTTTTCAATAGGTTTGTAACGGTTTTATAATTGTTTCATTTTACTTGTTTTTGTGAAAAAGGGGCATCTTTCCCAGAGGGCGGGAAAGATGCCCCTTTACGGATTCCTATCAGAATCTGAACCGTGCCAAAGCTTCCTGCTGTTTCTGTGCCAGTACAGCCAGCGAATCGCTAGCCGAGGCAATCTCCTGAGCCGAAGCCGACTGCTCCTCGGTGGCAGCCGATACGGCCTGCATCTCCGAGGCGACCTGATTGCTGTAGCCGCTGATATGGGCGACCTCCGTCGTGATTGTCGCAGCCTCCTGAGCCATCGCATCGACGGCTTCATCCACCGTCTGGATCTGCTGCGACACGCCCTTGACGAGGCCGTTGATTTCCTCGAACATCGTGCGCAGGCCCTCGACCGAACGGGCTCCCGCGACTACCGCCTCACGGCCCGTCTTCATCGAATCGACCGCATCCTCGGTATCATGCTGGATATCCTTGATGAGCTTGGCGATCTTCTCCGCCGACTCCTGCGACTCATGGGCGAGCTTGCCGACCTCTTCGGCTACGACCGTGAAGCCGCGGCCATGCTCACCAGCACGGGCTGCCTCGATGGCAGCATTGAGGGCCAGCAAGTTCGTCTGCTCGGCGATTGCGGCCATCGTATCGACGATCTCGCCGATTTCCTTCGAGCGCTCGCCCAGGCGGTCAACTACCTCAGCCGAGCCATTCACCGTGCGCTCGACACTGCGGATCTGATTGACCGAATCATCGATGGCGATCGAGCCCGCTGCGGCACGCTCAGCTGCCGACGCCGAGTTGTCAGCGACTTTCGTCGACTGCGCCTTGACATGCGTCACTGCGCTCTGGACGCGTTCCACGGATTCATTGCTCTTGACCACTGCCTTCTGCTGGTCTTCGACCGAGTTCACGACGTCAGCAGCCGACTGGGCGACCTGCGTCGAAGCCTGGGCAGCCTGATTCGAGCTGGCCGTGAGCTCCTCGGAGGAAGCCGCGAGCTGCTCGGAGGACTCGCTGACATTGCGCATGAGTTTCGTGAGCTCGCCGCGCATCTGCGTCAGGGCCGTGAGCATCTGGCCCAGCTCATCCCCGCGATCAACAACAGACTGGCCTACCAGTCGGAAATCACCATCGCGCATCTTGTTGCATGCCGCCACAGCCCGGCCCAGCGACTCCGTGATATCGCGGATGATGATGACGGACAGGCCGCCCAAGATGAGGAATGCGATCAGGCAGAGCACCGTCGAGAACGTAATCTGCTGGCTGTTCCTGGCCTTGATATCGTTATTGAGATTCTCGGCATTATCATCGGCCACCTGGCGCAGGCCCTGCAGGCTCTTCAAGAGATCCTTGACCGTCGTATTCTCGATGTTCTTGTATTTCTGCCAGGCTTCGTCCTTCTTGCCCTCGGCTACCAGGTTTTTCACATCCTGGATTTCCTTCATATATTTATCCCAGAGTGCCTCGGTATGGGGTATTTCTGCCGCCGCCAGCTCGGACTGCATGCCCAGCGGCTTGTACTTCGCCCAGTTTTCGCCATACTTGTTGATGCGCTCAGCCAGCGCCTCCTCGATGGCCTTATCCTTCGGATCGAGGATATGCTTGACGATGTTCATCTGCACACCGCGCATCAGGCTCATCTCCGAGCCCATCCAGCGCGTAGCCTTCAGTTTGCGGCTGTACATATCATCGATATCATCGCTGGCCTTGCTCATTCCCAGATACCCCGAGAGGCCCAAAGCCGCCATGCCGATGATGCCCACCAATACCAGCACCAAAATCTTGTACCCTATGCGAATGTCTTTCAGTCTCAAATCCTCACACTGCCTTTCTACTGCGGCTCATTTCTCCCTGCTGAGCCTCACTATAACATAAACTGCGCTGTTTCCCCTTTACAGTCGTATTGCCAATTGTAGCTTAAATCACCCACCTTTACAAGTGTTAAACCGTCCAAAATGCCCAATTTGCCTATACGAAAATGTTATGATACTTATTGGATATATCTCTAAAGCAAAAAAACTGCCGCTTCATACTTGCGTATGAAACGACAGTTTCTATCGTTCTTTCTGGAATCAGAATCTGAAATGCGACAACGTCTCCTGCTGCTTCTGAGCCAGCGTTGCCAGAGAATCGCTGGCCGAAGCAATTTCCTCAGCCGATGCCGACTGCTCCTCGGTAGCTGCCGATACAGCCTGCATCTCCGAGGCTACCTGATTGCTGTAGCCGCTGATATTGTTTACCTCACCCATGATGGCATTGGCTTCCTGCGTCATCGCATCGACAGCCTCATCCACCGTCTGGATCTGATGGGATACGCCGTTGACGAGCCCATTGATCTCCTCGAACATCGTCCGCAGCTCTTCGACCGAACGCGCACCAGTCACGACAGCCTCACGGCCAGACTGCATCGAAGCCACAGCATCCTCCGTATCCTTCTGGATGTCTTTGATCAGACGGGCAATCTTCTCCGCCGACTCCTGCGACTCGTGGGCGAGCTTGCCGACCTCCTCAGCTACGACCGTGAAGCCACGGCCGTGCTCACCAGCACGGGCTGCCTCGATGGCTGCGTTGAGCGCCAGCAGGTTCGTCTGCTCCGCGATGCCAGCCATCGTGTCGACGATCTCGCCGATTTCCTTCGAGCGCTCACCGAGACGATCTACGACCTCAGCCGAACCGTTCACGGTCTGCTCAACGCTGCGGATCTGCTCCACCGAATCGCTGATAGCTACGGAACCAGCAGCGGCACGCTCGGCGGCTGAAGCGGAGTTATCCGCGACCATGCGCGACTGATTCTTGACATGAGCGACGGCACTCTGCACGCGAGCCACCGACTCATTGCTGTTGACCACTGCCTTCTGCTGGTCTTCCACGGTATTGACGACATCAGCCGCCGACTGGGCCACCTGCGTCGATGCCTGTGCGGCCTGGTTCGAGCTGGCCGTGAGCTCCTCCGATGAAGCGGCGAGCTGCTCCGCCGATTCGCTGACATTGCGCATGAGGCCATTGAGCTCCTTGCGCATCGCAAACAGAGCATTGGCCATCAGGCCGAGCTCATCGCCGCGGTCGACATGGCTTACCCCATTCGTGCGGAAGTCACCATCTTTCATCGCATTGCAGATGGCTACGCCGCGATGCAGCGAACTCGTGATGTCACGGATGATGACGAAGGACAGCCCCAGCAGCAGTGCCAGCGTCAAGACATTCACCAGGATGGAGAATTCGATATGATGCGTGTTGCTGTCCTTGATCTCTTCATTGAGGATATCCGCATTGTCATCGGCAACCTTGCGCAAATCCTGCAGGCTCTTCAAGAGATCCTCAGCCGTCGTCGTCTCGATTTTCCGGTAATGCTCCCATGCTTCCTGCTTTTTGCCGGCCTTCATCAAGCGCTGGGACTCCAGGACGCCCTGCTTGAACTCCGCCCATTTTTTCTCGGTGTTCGGAATCTCCGCTGCCGCCTGCTCAGCACGCATGCCCAGCGGTTTATACTCCGCCCAATAGCTTTCGTACTTCTTGATGTTCTCATCGATCGAAGCTTCGATCTTCGCATCCTCCGGTACAAAGATATGCTCCGAGATGCTTACCTTGACGGCACGCATCAAGCTGATCTCCGTGCCGAGCAAGCGGGTCGCCTGCAGCTTGCGGCTGTACATATTGTCGAGATCATCACTAGCCTTACTCATCCCCAAGTAGCTCGATATCCCCAACGATACGGTGCCTATGACGCCAATCACTACCAAGATCAAGATCTTGTACCCAATACCAATGTCTTTTAGTCGCATTTCCTTACACACTACCTTTCTACGTCAGCCTTATCCCAACAGACTTCTCGAAAATAACATTACAATTTGCTTTCATATCCAAAAACAACATAGTGCTTATTCTACCCCACTCACTTGACTTGCACAAGTATATATTCATACAAAAATAGGACTTTTGTCGTTAAAAATCTACATTTCTCTATTCTGAAAACTACCATTTTTACTATTGCTTTATCGCAGTAAAAAAGAGCATCTCTAAAGTGAGATGCCCTCAAACTATTGTGTTCCTTCACTTTCCGGCAGTATGTGCTAGTTTTTCTGCCTGCAATTCTTCTATTGTGAGATTGCGTAAATAGGACTTATGCTCCTCATCCTTCTGGTAGACAAAGCCGACATGGCGCACAAAGGGCTCGATTGTCGCTATCTTCAGCAGCGGTGTGACGACAAGCAGCTGCAGATCCATCTTGCGGAACAACTCCAGACCAAAGCGCGCGGACTCGTCAGAGCTCTTGAGGAAGGCCTCGTCGATGACGACAAAGCGGAACGACTGCTCTCCGGCCCGCTTGCCCTCGAGACCAAAATTGTAGACGATGCTCGCTGCCAATATCGTATAGGCCAGCTTCTCTTTCTGACCGCCCGACTTGCCGCCCGAATCCGTATAATGCTCATACTCGGCATCCTCGCCAGGCGCCGGCTTGCGCCAGCGCTCCGAAGCCGCGAACGTATACCAATTGCGCACGTCGATGACCTCGCGCCGCCAGCGCGCATCAATCTCGGATGACCCTGGACGGCCCTGGAGACGCTCCAGGATCTTGGCGACCTGCTGGAATTTCTGTTCACTATAGGTATCGTCAGCAGCACCGGTCAAGGCATCGTCGGTGCAGGCCCGCAGGTCGCGGCGGAACTGCTGGATCGTATCGCTGACCGCATGGCTGCACTCGATCTGGATGTAGCGGCCTTCATTATAATCGATTTCCGCCAGCGAACGGTTGATGCGGTCGATGCGGTCTTCGATTTCCTGGCAGGTATTTTCCAGATGCGTCTGGAACAGCGCAATCTGATTGATGGTGTTTTCCCGCAGCAGTTCACGGAACCGCCCCTCGAATTTCGGCAGGTCATCCGTGCGCAGGCGGTCCAGCACGGCGATATAATCCGCTGCCGCCTCCGGCGCACAGAGCAGCTCGGCGCTGGCTTCAGGCCACTTCTGGCAGAAGCCTGTCATGCAGCGCGTGAGTTCCTCGCCATGATGGCGCAGGATTTCCTGCTGGCGCAAGCCCTCCGCTTGCAGCCAGCTGCCATAGCGCGCCTGCTGCTTCTGCCGCTTGGAAAGCTCAAAGCTCTGCCCCGGCAGGGCTTCTGCCATATAGCGCTCCAGCAGCGGATAGACTTCGGCCTGCGCCTCCGGCGTCTCCTCGCTTATAAGCTCCGCTTCCTCAAGCATCTGTTCGCGGGTGCTCTGGCAGCGCTCCTGGACTCTGCCGGCCTCATCCTGCTTCGCGCTGATTTCCTGCTGGCTGCGTGCCACCTGGCGCAGCAGCGCCTGCTCTTCCTCCTGCAGCTTGCGATAGACATCGTTCTTCTGCTGCAGTTCATCGACACGCAGGCGCAGCTTCCCGATCTGCGCCTCAAGCGGCGCGATGTCGAGCTCCGCAAAACTCTTGACCTGTCCGGCCAGCATGATGGCATCCTTCTCGCCTTGCAGTTTTTTCTGCGCCCCTCGGTTCTGCCGCAGCTTCTGCTGGAAGAACTTCTGCTCCTCACGGACGTTCTCCCGCTCTTCCTGCAGCGACTGGATCTTGCGCAGATTCGAGAAACCCAGCACATAATTGCGGCGGTTGTTGAGGTCATGACGGTCGTCCTTCTCATGGCGGCGGCCATTGATCTTGACCTGGCCATGCAGGGTCAGCGCGAACTTCGCCTGACGGAATTCCTGCATCGTCTCGCAGCAGCTATGGCGGAAACGCGTATAAAGCTCATGGCACAGCCAGTCACAGTAGGCTGACTCCTCTTTGAGCACCAGCTTGCGGCAGGCCGCGTCATCCGGCAGGTTGTCAAGCGCTGCCGGCTCTGCATAGTCGGGCACCCGGAAGTAGACGAGCTTCACCCGCAGGTCATGCTGCTCCATCCAGCCGGCGACTTCGCCGTAATGCGCTTCGGGTACGAGCAGGGAAATGCCGAAGCTATGCAGCAGGCGCTCCAAGGCACCTTCCCACTCAGCTTCCTCCTCTTTCACCGCCATGAGCTCACCGGCAAAGGGCATCTCGTCCTCAGCCAGGTTCAGGTCTGCGCAGAGCTGCTCACGGATCTTGACGAAGACATTCGGGATATTCGACTTGCGGCCCGCCAGCGACTCGATCTCCTCAGTCAGCTGCTTCTCTGCCGCTGCGGCTTCCTTGCGGTTGGCCTCGATGGCTCCCGCATCGGCGATAAGCTCCTCAAGCTCCTGCTCGATGGCCTGGCCGCGCTGCTCCATGGCCTGCGCATTGTCACGGAAGGCCGCCGGCGTCTGCGGCATGGACAGCGCCAGCAGGTCAAGCTGCGCCTGATAGCTTTTGCGCACCTGTTCGCATTGTCCCTTCTGCTGCTGGCAAAGCTCCAGCCGGTGACGCACCTCATCGAGCTGCTGGCCGCCATTGCGCGCCATCTCCCGCTGGATTCCCGCCAGCTGCTGGCGCAGGCCATCACAGGCAGCATTTTCCTCCTTCAAGGACGCCTTCAGCTCGGCCAGCCGGGCCTCCGACTGGCCGAGCATGCTTTCACGCACCTTATAGGCCTTGCCTGCCAGCCAGCCGGCCAGATGCTGCTGCATGGCTGCATTCTCCCGCTGTTTCTGGCTGACCGCCGCGTATTCCTGGCCGAGGGTCTCGATGGGCTGCAGGTATTTCTGCTGCTCACGGGCTCGCTCCACCGCCTGATGCGCTGCCTCAAGATCATGATACTGCCGCAGCATGACCTCGACTTCCTGCTCGGCATCCGGCACCTCAAGCATGTTCTGGCGCACAAAGCCGGTAAGGCTGTCGACCTTCTTCATCGAGATTGTCTGCTGGAAAAGGTCCATGGCCTGTACCTGCCGGATGCCGAAAATCTTGCGGAATTCATGGCCGTACTGCGGATAGTCGTCAAAGGTCTTGATGAACGAGTCACGCTCCAGCTGCTTGCGGAACGCGCGCATATCGCCGCCGATAGCCGAGAAGCGCTCGGTGATTGAAAGCGTCTTCTGTGCCAATACGTAAAAGCGTTTCGGCGAAGCCGTCGCCTCATCCGGGAACCAGAAAACCTGCGCCAAAGTTACCGTACGCCCGAAATTGCGGTCCGAAAACACGCCGAGAACGACGCTGTACTGATCCTTGCCGCGCAAAGCCTCAGGACGGCCGCCGCCATCTTCGGTGCGTTTCTGCCCATAATAACCACGTACATAGGACGTCAGGCTGCGCTCCTTGGCACTCGCATCGGCCGCCTTGTTATAGGTAACCTTGCGCGGCGGCACTAAAAGCGTGATAATGGCATCGACAAGCGTCGACTTACCCGAACCGACATCGCCGGTCAGCAGCGACGTGTCGCCCTGCAGATCAAGGGTCCAGACCTTCTGGTCGAACGTCCCCCAGTTATAGACTTCCAGCCGTTGCAGGCGGAAGCCGAGGGGGATGTCCTTGAGCTCAGTCGTCGTCTCGAATAAGTTCATCCATCATCTCTCCTTCCCCATTCTCTTCAGTTGCCTCCACATGACGCACCTGTCCATATTTCTCATAATCCTCGAGCTTCTGTGCAAAATCGTCGAGCCACTGGACATCGACAAAGCGGCGCAGGATGGGCCTTACCTCATAGTCCGTATCCTTGCCCTTGATTTTCTGCAAGAAGCCCATGCGCATGGCCGCCCGCACCAGATGCTCGACCGACTGGCGGTACTTCATCTCGTTGCTCTGCACAGGCAGGAAGGGCTCCATGCGGCGCAGGATATCCTCGAAGCTGACGACGACACGGCTGCTGCCCGCAGCGCGGTCATATTCAGCCAGCACCTTGCGCAGCTGCACCAAAAGCATCGACAGATTGTAGCTGAGCGGATAGCGCGGCACCAGATGCGGCAGCCCGCTGCTCTCTTCCTGGCGCAGATAGGCATATTCATCGAGCTCATCGATGATCAGCGTAAGCCCCAGCCGCCGGAAATAATCCCGCAGTGCCGTCTGATTGCTCAGGATATCCTGCCATAGAGCCTCATCCTTGCCGCGGCTCACGATGCCCTTCAAGAGCAGGATCGCCGCCCGCGAAAAGGCCTGCTCCTGCGGATTCTCACCGGCAGCTATTGCGGTGTTTTCTTGTTCCATTATCCCTGATTCCTCCGAAATACGACTTTATCACAAACGGCCATGAGTCTATGACCGTCACGTTCGAATATGATATGCTCCAAGGTACTGCTGTCAAAAGCCTCCGAAGCTGCATGGCTGGCGAGCACCAGATAGCCCAGGAGCTCGGGCAGCCCCTGCTGCAGCGGATGGACAGCCAGCACCTCCGCCAGCGTGACCTCCGGACGCTCGGCCAGCAGCTCCGCGACATTTTCCTGTAGCTTTTCCCGGTCGACGATGACCTGGTCGAAGATTGCCGCAAGCTCACCATCGTCGCCGCTGCCAGCCTGCAGGACAGGACTTACGAGCCTTGTAGCCTGCGGCGGCGCATACAGGCGCCGCTCCATTGGCAGCTGCACAGCCGGGGCCGTCTCCCGGATGGACGTGAATTCCCCCGCTGGCATGTCATCGCGCCGCTCCAGAGCCTGCGTCTCGATGCGCTGGATCAGCTGATAGATGGTCCGCTCCTCCTGCAAGTACGCTTCATCGACATAACGCCTGAGCTGTGCCGACAGCTGTGCCAGGGTCTGCTGGACAGAACCTGCCGCCCGCACCCACTCGCGGTTGATGGAGGCCAGCGGATGATCCGGCAGAAGTTCGCGGATTGATGCCGCCTCACTGATCTGTGCCATAGTCGTCCGGAAGTCCTCCTGCTGCTGCGAAAGCATCAGATAACGCCAGAACGCCATGAAGCTCCGCCCCTGTTCCGACTTGCGGATGATATCGCTCTCGCCGAATATTTTCTCCAAAAGCTCGCCCTTGCCGCGTGTCCATTTGACGACATCGTCCTGCACCTTGCGCGTAAGTTCGCGGAAATTCTCCTCGACCTCACGGAAATCTGCCAGAATAGCCTGGGCCGTATTCTCAGCCTGCAGGAAACGTTCCTTGACCTGTACATCGTCAAGCCGTGGCTTTACTACGCCGCTTGCTTCAATCTCCGCAAGTTCCGCTGCTATCTTTTCCTGCTGCGCCAAAAGATAAGCCTTGCGGTGCTCAGCATCCGTGTCAGTCTCACGCGCGATCTCATGCAGCAGATTGAATACCGTGCGCAGCCGCGACTCCGTACCGACGAAATCCTGCTTATGCAGGCTCACGAGCCATTCGACCGCCTTCTGTGCAGGGGCTGTGAGGTCATAATACCATTCATCGTGATATTCATACTTGCGCAGCCAGCCGTGGTCGCTGTCCGACCAGATCTCCAGATAATCCTGGGGCGACCGGCCAAAGGCCTCGCCCTCTGTCTGCCGCTGGGCATCGTAAAGGAACAGGTCAAGGTGCTCCAAGAGCTCCTGCGCCTCGATGCCACGGCGCTTGCCCGCGATGAACTCCCGGTAGAAGAACGCCGCAATGAACGCAGCCTGGTCGGCTCGGAGTAACCGCCAGGCTGCGTGATTCATGCGCAGATTGCGCAGATGATCATAATCCATATAATCCGGTATCCCGGCCAAAAATATCGCTCCCTTATTTAAACAGATCCACTAGCTGCTTGCCAATGAGCACCGTCGTCATGATGATGAACAGCGGCCGCACATAGCCCGTCCCCTTGGAAAGCGCCATGCGCGCGCCACACCAGGCCCCGGCAATCATCGAAAGTCCCATCGGAATCGCATACGAGAAATCCACGAGGCCAAAATAGGTGAACAATACCGCCGCCGCGATATTGCTGGCAAAGTTCAAGGCCCGTGCATTCGCAGCCGCCCCGATGAAATCAAAGCCGGCCATCAGGAAGGCGAACAACAGGAATGAGCCTGTCCCTGGGCCGAAAAAGCCATCGTAGAATCCAAACGAAAAGGCCACCAGGCAGGAGAGCACGAGCAGACGCGCCGACATGCCCGCATAGTGGTTCTCCCGGCCCCAGTCCTTCTTCAGCACACTATACAGGAGCACCGCCACGAGCATGACGACGACAAGCGGCCGCAGGATATCCGGCGGCACCAGGCGCACCGCCAGCACCCCCAGCCCCGAACCGATCAGGGACAGCGGGAACAGCCGCTTGATCAGCCACATATCCACCTTGCCCGACTTCACGAACGCCACAAAGCTCGTCAGCGCTCCCATGACGGCCGCCGCCTTGTTCGTGCCGAGCACCGTCACCGGCGGCAGCCCCGTCCACATCAGAGCCGGGATCGAGATAAGCCCGCCGCCGCCGACCACCGAGTCGATGAACGAGGCCATAAAACCAAAAAACACCAGAAATCCCAGTGTCTGTATATCCAGTAATTCCATGCACACACCCCACTATGCCACTCATTTATCTTCTATTATAACAGAATCCCCACACGCCGAAAAGAAAACACGCGGTATTCCCCAATCTCTCCTGCCTTGATCTGCCCATCCGGCAGGAAAAACGGGCACGCATGAAGAAATATATCCTGTTCTCAAATTTTAAGATAGGTGATTTTCTTGGCACAATATTTTATCCGACATCCCCTGCAGGCAATCGTATTGGCGGTTCTGCTGACCTTATCCGGCCTGATAGCCGCCTTCCGCCTGCCCATAGCAGAATATCCCGGCATCATGCCCCCGACAGTTTCCGTATCAGCCACCTATCAAGGTGCCGACGCTGCCGTCGTGCAGGATACCGTAGCCAGCGTCATCGAAGCGGAAATCCGTGGCCTCGATGGCTTGCGCGCCATGACCTCGAACTCCGATGCCGCCGGAAACTACAAGCTGGATATCGAATTCGCCCCCGGCATCGACGGCGAGATCGCCGCCGCCAGCGTGCAGAACCGGGTCGCTACGGTCCTGCCCTCACTGCCACAGACCGTACAGAACTACGGCGTGACCACCAGCCGTTCCATGCCCGGCATGGTTTTTGCCATGTCGCTTTGCTCACCGCACGGAACATATGACAGCATTTTCTTGCAGGATTACGCCAAAACCTATTTCCTCGACAGGATAAAACGCATTCCCGGCGTCGGCAGTGTCGACGAATACACCGAAGACTATGCCATGCGCATTTGGCTGCATCCCGACAAACTCGCGGCCAAGAATCTTGTCATCGCCGATGTGCTCACCGCCGTCCAGGAGCAGAACACCCAGCCGACGGCCGGCACCTTAGGCAAGATGCCAACCGCCAAAGGTCAGGAACATCAGCTGGTAGGCCGTGTGAAGAACAAACGGCAGACACCTGCGGATTTCGGCAGCATCATCCTGCCCTCATCCCAACCCAACGAACTCATCCGCCTGCGGGATGTCGCCACGGTGACGGAAGGCCGCCGCGACACCCGCTATGTCTCCTATCAGGATGGGCTGGAAGCCGCCTCCTTCAGCATCTCTCTGACCGACAGCGCCAACGCCTTGGAAACCATCGGCGAAGTGAAGAAAGTATTGGCCGAGGCCCAGCAGATGTTCCCGCCGGATATGGAATACCGCATCGTCGTAGATCAGACAAGCTTCATCCAGGAATCCATGACTGAGGTCGCCTATACCTTTGGCGAGGCTCTGCTGCTGGTTGCACTCATCGTTTATCTATTCCTCGGCAACAGCCGGGCTACCCTGATCACACTGCTGACCGTACCTGTCTCCTTGATCGCAACGTTCTTCTTCTTCTACCTCGGCGATTACTCCTTGAACCTTCTGACCTTGTTCGCCTTAATCCTGGCTATCGGCCTCGTGGTGGACGATGCCATTGTCATCATCGAAAGCGTATCAAGGCATCTGGAACGCGGTCTGCCAGTGAAAGCGGCGGCGTCCGCCGCCATGGCTGAGGTGCAGGCCCCCATACTGGCCATTGCCTTCGTGCTGGCAGCAGTTTTCGTCCCAGTAGCTTTCCTGCCGGGAATGACGGGGACGCTTTACCGTCAGTTCGCCTTGACATTGGTCGTGTCCATGGGCATCTCGGCCTTTGCAGCCCTATCGCTGACCCCCGCTCTATGCGTGCTGCTGCTGCGCCCGCAAGACCAGCAGGCCAGGAAGAACTGGCTGCTGGCACATGCGGACCGCCTGCTGCGGCGGGTCGAGCGGACCTATCGGCACCATCTCGGCCATTGGCTCCGCCGCAGCCGCTTGGCATTGACCTTGCTGGTTCTGCTGACCGCCGGCACCATCGGGCTCTATCTGCTGCTCCCGCAGGAGTTCCTGCCTGAGGAAGACCAGGGCTATGTCATCGCGGGGCTGAAGCTGCCCGCTGGCACCTCGCTGAATCACACCGCTGAATCCCTGAACCACCTGTCCGCAGCGATCCAAGGACACCCGGCTGTAAAAGCCGTCATCGGCATCGGCGGGACAGATCTGCTCAGTGACAATACCCGCCCTGACGCGGGCGTGCTCTTCATCGCCTTGAAAGACTGGTCCGACCGCCTTGACGAGAGGCAGAGTGTAGACGATTTCCTGGAATGGCTGGATGGCGAAGCCAGACAGTCTGTCCCCGAAGCAGAGGTCATGGGCACCAATCCGCCCGCCATCCCCGAACTAGGCATGACAGGCGGTGCCTCCATGCATCTGCTGGATCTTTCGGGCCATTCCGAGACCGAACTGCAGGCTGCCGTCGCCAAGGTCACTGCCGCCGCCAAGGAGCACCCGGAAATCGGCGAAGTCGAAGCCGACTTTACACTGAACACGCCCTATGCCGACTTCACGGTAGATGAGGACAAAGCAAAACTCCTGGGCGTGGAACTGACCGATATATACAGTGCCCTGCAAGTGAATTTCGGCGGCGAAGAGGTGAATGACCTCGTCCGTCACGGACAGGTCTACAAGGTAGTCGTGCAGGCTGCCACACCCTTCCGCCAAGGAATGGAAGCATTGCGCTTCCTGCGCGTCCGCAGCGGCGATGGGACAATGATCCCTTTGGACACGCTGGTGAAGGCCGAACGGTCCTCAGGCCCCATCAACATATCCCGTTATGATGGTGTCCGCAGTGTCCATTTCGAGCTCAGCCCCAGCGATGGCTATTCGACCGGCGAAGCCATGGATGCCATGGAGCAGGCCGTGCATGAAGCTGCACCGCAAGGCTTCCAGCTCGCCTGGACAGGGACCAGCCGTCATGCCCAGGAGGCCCAGAGCGATACCGCTATCCTGCTGGTATTGTCGCTGGTCTTCGTCTTCCTGTGCCTGACCTTCATCTACGAGTCCTGGCGCCTGCCTTGGGCCGTGCTGCTGTCCGTGCCGGTAGGCATAGGCGGCGCCCTCCTGTCGGAAGCCATTGCCCAGCAGCCCGGCAGTCTCTACATGCAGATCGGCATCCTGCTGGTCATAGCGCTGGCAGCGAAAAACGCCATCCTCATCGTAGAGTTCGCCAAGCAGCGGCAGGCACATGGAATGCCCGTGCTACGGGCTGCCGTGACGGCTGCCAAGCTGCGGCTGCGCCCCATACTGATGACTTCGGTGGCTTTCATTGCCGGCTGCCTGCCGCTGGCGCTGGCAGCTGGCGCTGGCAGCGGTGCCCGCAGCAATATGGGCATCGCCGTAGTAGGCGGCATGACCGTCGCCACCCTGCTGGGTATTTTCATCATTCCTGTGCTTTATATCGCGGTAGCTCCCAAGGGGAAACGACCGCCAACGGATAAGGAGGATATCATTTGAACATGGATTCTTGGGCCGACCGGCTATACAGCCTCTGGCTGTCCCTTTGGCACCGTCTGACCTGGCAGGTTCTCCTCGCCTTCGGCGCTGGCATATTCCTCTGGCGGAATCTGCTGCTGCCGATGGTGGGCGATGACTATTCCTATGCTTTCATCTGGGATGGTGCCAATGCTGGCAACCTCATGGACGGCATTGGCCCACGGCAGAAAATCACGTCCTTTGCCGATCTGGCAGCCTCCCAATGGTCACATTATTTCACCTGGGGCGGACGGGTTCCCGCCCTGCTTACGGCGCAATTCTTCGCCTGGCAGGGCGGCGGCAGCCGTTTACTGTTCGCCATTGCCACTACCTTGGTCTTTGTGCTGCTGGTATGCCTGCTCTTCTGGCTGGCAGCTGGCCGCATCGAAGCACTGGACAAATGCAGGGCTGCCCTGCTGCTCCTGCTGCTGGGACTATTCTTTACCGTCCCCGCCTATATCTATACGATGGTCTGGATGACAGGCGCCTGCGTATACCTATGGACAGCCGCGGCGATCTGTGCCTTCCTGCTGCCCTACAGCCTTGCCTACTGGCAAACCGATTTCTGGCAAGAATCCCAGTGGTATTGTCTCCCAGCCATGGCTTTGCTGGGACTGCTGGCAGGCTGGTCCATTGAAGCTGGCAGCATTGCCACCGTCTTGCTGGCCCTAGCCTTCCTGCTGCTCTTCCATCGGCAGGGACGGCTGCAGAGCTGGCAGCTGGCAGGCTTTGCGGGGCTTGTGACTGGTATGCTTCTCCTCATGCTGGCGCCTGGCAGCCTCATGCGTATAAAACTGATGCGCGAACTGGCGCCTGACTACACCATGCCTGCGGAACTCATGTGGACCCCACTCATGTTCCTGTATAATTTCGTGGAAGGATTCCTGCCCGTACTCATCGGCGAGCTGCCCCTGTTCCTCCCCATCCTGCTTTATTTCTGGAAGGGGAACCGGCGCCGCGCTCTGACACAGTACATCCTGCTGTGGATCTGCGGTAATTTCCTGGTGCTCTCCGCCATGATGTTTTCGCCGGATTTCCGTGCACATGCGGGGTACCACGGCGTGATCTTCCTGCTGATTGCCTCAGCTGCCGCCATGCGCGCGATCCAGCCCATGCTTGCTGCCTGGTGCCAGACCATGCGCAAAGCCCGCCTGCTTACCGCTACGGCCGGCTTTTCTGTGCTGCTTGTCTGGCTAGCAGCCACCGTGCTGTGCCTGGTCATCGAGACTTCCTACAACCAGCAATGGGCAGCGCGCTGGACAATCATCGCCAAACACCGGCAGGACGATCCGATAGTCGTTCCCGCCATCGAGATCCCCTGGCATCTTGACAAAGTGGCGGGCAACCGCTCCTTGACAGAAGTACTGCTGATGTTCGGCGCGGACCTTGAAAGCAATCCCCAGGATAATCGTTCCAATATCTTTGCCCAATATCACGGCCTCAAAGGTATTGTCATCGACAAAAACATCGACTGGGGAAAATACGGGGAGGAAAACGAATGGTAAAAAAATGTCTATCCTGGCAGGGGATACTGCTGCTATTCCTAGGGCTGTTCTTCCTGCGCAACTGGATGCTGCCTATGGTGTCAGATGATATTCCCTACGCCTTCATCTGGGATGGTGCCGACCGGGGGAATCTGCTGGACGGCGTCGGGCCGCGCCAGCGCATCAGCTCCTTCGAGGATATCATCGTCAGCCAGTGGTCCCATTACATGACCTGGGGCGGACGCATATTGGGCATCGGCCTTACCCAGTTCTTTGCCTGGCAGGGTAAGGAACTGTTCAACATCCTGAATACGCTGGTATTCGGCGGTCTTATGCTGCTGCTGTTCCGCATCGGCACCGGTCTTTCCCTGCCGAAAATGAACCGGACCTATATGCTCTGGCTCGTATTTAGTTTTTGGTTCCTGCTGCCTGACCCGTTTCTTACCACCTTGTGGATGTGCGGCAGCTGTGTGTTCCTATGGATGGGGCTGCTGGAGTTTCTCTTCCTGCTACCCTTTGCCCTGAAATACTGGCAGCCGGATTTCTGGCAGGAGGCCCCTCGCTGGACGGTGCCCTTGATGGCCGTCAGCGGTTTGTGTGCCGGCTGGTCCGTGGAGACAGGAGCAGCAGCGACAGGCCTCATCACCTTGCTGGCTTTGTGGCATTTCAAAAGGCAGCACCAGCTGCAGCCTTGGATGGTGACAGGCTTTGTCTTCCTGTGCCTGGGCGGCATCATGCTGGTACAGGCCCCTGGCGAGATGGTACGGCTGGAGCTGCAGCGGCTATACGAGTACAATCCCGGCTTGCCAGCGGATATGTACTGGACGCCCTTGATGTTCAGCATCAATTTCCTGGAATGCTTCTGGCCCGTGACCAAGCTCTGGCTGCCCTTATTGCTGATCCTCATCGTTTACTGGCGGCAGCTGCCCCAGGGCCAACGCTGGAACAAGGATACCAAGTTCCAGGCGGTCATGCTGGCAGGCGCGCTGAGCGTCATGATTGTCATGATGTTCGTGCCAATAGCTCCCGCCCGGGCGGGCTTCTTCTCCACGGCAGCTGTGATAGCTGCTTCGCTCTCGGCGCTCAAAGAGCTGCTGCCCCAACAGGCAGGATTCTATCAGCGCCATAAAGGCGCCTGCCAGGCTGCGCTGGCCGGCGTGCTGGCCCTATGCCTGTCCACCGCAGCCTTTCTCTGCTATGTGGAATGGGATGTCCGCAATCAATGGCTGGGACGGATAGACTATATCAATGCCCATCAGGATCAGGAGCTTGTGATCGTGCACCAGATCGATGTCCCGCCCTTCGCCAATGCAATCTGCGAACATTGGACCTGTGTCACCTGGAACACTGATGTGCTGGCCTGGGGCTCTGACCTCGAGCCTCGTCCCGAGGGCAGCCATAATCTCATGTACGCCCAGTATTACGGCTGGAAAAAAGTCATGACCGACGGCGAAGACCGCCGTGTAGAATAAAACAACCTACAAATCAGATGGAGTGAATACTATGTCATTGGAAATCACCACGAAACTCACAGGAACACTTTTGCAGGTCAAGCTGACTGGCCGGCTTGACGCCATAGAGGCCCCAGCCCTTGAACAGGAACTTACCGCCATCCCCGCTGGCAGCCAGAACATCGAACTGGACGTTTCCGAACTCAGCTATATCGCCTCTGCTGGCCTGCGCTCACTGCTGATGGCCAAAAGAACAGCAGATAAACAGAATGTAGAGCTGGTCATCAAAGACCCGCAGCAGGCAATCAAAGAAGTCTTTGACATCACTGGCTTCAACAAATTCCTGAAAATCATCTATTCGGAACAGGAAGCAGAACCGCTGGCTGCCCCGCAGGGCTTCTATCCCCTGCGGCCAGTCCAGCGCTGGCTTGTGGATACCCATTTCCACAAGGCCAACTCCACCATGATGAATGTCGGCGCACTGGGCAAACTGGATGACAGCGTGGATATGGAGCGGCTGGCTGAAGCAGTGAACGGCGTGCTGAATGCCCACGATGTCTTCCGCTGCCGGCTGGTATTCCATCCCGATACCGGAGAGATCTGCCAGCGCTTCGACGGCAGTGTGAAGAAGATCGTCGTCGAGACTTTGTCGGAGGAGGCCTTTGCCCAGCGCAAGCTGGAGCTAGAAAAGCCCTTCCAGCTCATCGACCGCCCCTTGTACCGCATCTATCTGATGGTGACCCCCTCAGGCAAATTCATCTATGAAGATTTCTACCATGCCATCATGGACGGCACGGCCATCTGCCTGCTGTTCTGGCGTGAAATGGACATGCGCTACCAAGGCAAGAAAATCCGCCGCCAGGCTGGCAGCTACGCCGACTATGTGCTGGAGGAGCATCGGGAACTGCAGACCGGAGCAGAGGAGGGCCATGACTACTGGCGGCAGCAGCTCGCAGGCTTCGATACCCAGAAGCACCTGCCCCCCATGGACAGGCAGGATGATGGCAAATGGCACGAAAGCCAGGTCATCTGCGAAATCCAGAATATCCGGCACGACTTCTTCCGGGAGCGCGGCACCAATGAACACAGCTTCATGCTGGGGGCGGCGATGCTGGCCATGGCCAAAGTCACCGGCGAAAAAGAAGTCATCATGAGCTGGGTGCATCATGCCCGCAACTCGGCCAAGGAACTCCGCCTGATGGGGCTCATGCTGAATCAGCTGCCCATCCGCAGTACCCTGCGGGAAGATATGACCGCCGCCCAGTTCCTGCAGTCTGTGGAAGCGAAAGTCCAGCAGGGCCTTTCCTATGCCCGCAGCCTTGATGCGGTATATAACGAAGACTTGGAAGGCGAATGCGCCAGCTTCATCCTGCAAAAGAATACCGATGCCAAAGCCGCCTTTGTCTTGGACGGCAAGCCTATCACCATCCAGGATATGCCCGCCAACAAGAGATCAGCCGCCGAAAACGTGCTGGATATCGCCTTGACGGCGCTCGATGACGGCAGCTACACCTTGACGCTGACCTATGATGCCAGCCGTTATTCTGAGACGATGATGCAGCGTTATGCCACTGCCTTCGATGAAATGCTGCTGGCCATGCAGGCAGAGGATCGCTGCCTGGCGGAGATACTGTCGTGAACCGGCTGAGCTTCTTTGGCCCCAAGACGGTCATCTCCACCCGCTTCCGTTCGGTCTTCACAGCGGCCATGTTCTCCATGGTCAGTGCCTACACCCTGATTCTTACGGACAATGTAGCGGCAGGACAACTGGTGAGCAAAGAAGCCGTCATGAGCATGACGCTGGTCTTCCCCTTGATCACCTTCATCATCTTTGTCAGCTACCTGATAGCTGACGGCTTGGTCATGATGATTTCCTATGCCATGGGCAGAGGTGACCGCAGACAGGTCGACAATCTGTTCAGCCTTGGGGTGCTTTCGGCACTGGGTACGGGTATCCTGTTCACCGCCGGAATGTATCTGCTGCGACAGGATATCCTGTCGTTCTGGCATATCTCACCGCATCTCATGAGCTACGCCAGTGACTATTACAACGGCCTGCTGTTCTATGCGCCTCTCATGTTCCTGAATGTATTCTTTTACACCGTCTTTGTGGCGGAAGGGCAGGAACGTGTCTGCGTCATCGGCTCAGTCTGCGCCTTCATGGTCAATGTCGTGCTGGACATCCTGCTCTGCCTGCACATCGGCGTCATGGGCGTCAGCATTGCCACCTCCTGCGGCCTTGGCGCCTCTATCCTGGTGCAGCTCTACTTCCTGCACGGGCACCGCAGCCGGCTGCATTTCCACTGGTACTGGAACACCCGGGAGGTCCTGCGCGGTATTTTTTTCAGCTTCTACCACTCACTGGATACGCTGCTGCTGGCAATACTTCCCGTAGCATTGACCCACTGCGTGCTGGCTCATTTCGACGAAGCGCATATCATCGTAGTGACCGTCGTCGTGAACCTGCTCACGCTCATCATCGCCATCTACACGGGAATCGTGGACTGCCTGCAGCCCATGATCTGCCAATACCATGCCGAAAACAACCTGCACAGCATCCAGAAGACCATGACGACCGGCATACGGGTAACCAGTCTTGTCAGCCTGCTCCTTATCGCAGCTGGCATGGCTGGCGCAGGCATCCTGCCCCAGCTCTTTGGCGTGAAGGATGCACAGATGGTCGCAGAAGTTGCCGCCGCCGTACGCTGTTTCCTAATCTTCATCGTATTCTTGGGCTGCACGCTCATGTACAGCAATTACTATATCTACATCGAAAGAAGGAACTATGGCGCTCTGCTGAAAGCAATCCTGCTGCTCGGCCTGCCCTGGCTGGGGATGGAAATCGGAGCCAGCAGCTCACTGAACGGGATGTTCCTGGGAACCAGTGCCGCCTTCCTCGCTGCGTTTGGCCTCAACTGCTGGTGGACGCGCCAGGAAGGGCTCTTGTTCCTGGATACGGATATACTCAACCGACAGTATTCCTATGATGTCGATTGCACAGCAAACGCCGTAGTCGCACTGTCCCAGCAGGTGGAGCAGGTACTGGCTGGCCGGGGCATTTCGCCACGCCGCTGCAACCGTGTTGCCTTGCTGATAGAGGAAATCGGCGTCCATGCCAGTGAACGCGCTGCAGGCATCCCCTTCCAGATGGAATTCTCCATCCTGCTCGGCAAACGTCCTGACGACGACATCACCATGATCATCCGGGACAATGGCGCCCCCTATGATATCTTCCAGAAAACCGAGCAAGGAAAATATACCTTCCGCGAATACTTCATCGACTCCATTACCACCAGCTTCCCTCGCCGCACCTACTGGATCAGCGGCGATGAGAACCGCATGATCCTGGTAGTCGGTTCGCTATGAAAAAAGGCTATTGCCGAAGTGAACATCTCACTTCGGCAATAGCCTTTCGTTTATCCAGGAATCAATTCGCCACGTTTGCTCAATTCCTTGCCATCTTTATCCTTCGAGGACTGCCAGCGCCTCGACTTCGCACAGGGCACCTGCCGGCAGGTCTTTGACGGCAACGCAGCTGCGGGCCGGTTTGCTGATGAAGTGCTTGGCATAGACTTCATTGAAAGCCTTGAAGTCAGCAATATCAGCCAGGAAGCAGGTCGTCTTGACGACATGGTTCATATCTGTACCGGCGGCCTTGAGCACAGCCTCGATATTCTGGCAGCACTGCTCAGCCTGCTCCTCGATGGTCGTGGCGACAATCTTGCCTTCTGCCGGATTGATGGCGATCTGGCCGGACATATAGAGCGTATTGCCAGCCGACCTCTCACACCACCGTGCGTACCGTTCGGTACACGGCGGTTCTCTAGATTTCACATACTTGCTTATAATAGCTCTTCAGGCTTATATAGCCTTGGCGGGCTATTTCTTTTTTGTTAGGATTTGGTTCAACATTTTCGCCACGCTCCATATCCCTTTTCGACAATTGGCCAGCTCATGCACCTTCCATTTTGGTTTAGAATGGTTGGTGGTTTAAATTTTTATTTGACACGTAAATTTTACCACAAAAGGCGGTCCACCGACTCTTTTGAGTCAGCGGACCGCCTTTGTTATTAGGGATGTGTTATTTCACAGCCCCATTCTTGCATTTTGCTGATATTTTATTTGGTGAGTAATTCGCCGCATTCACTCATTGCCTTATACCAGTAAGCACTTTTCTTCGGATAACGTTTCTGCGTCGCATAGTCTACATAAAACAATCCATACCGTTTGTTATAGCCATTGCTCCAGGACAATACATCCATAAGGCTCCAAATATAGTAGCCGCCCACGTTAACGCCTTCTTCGACAGCCTTCAGGATGGCTTCCAGATGCTTCTTCACATATTCAATGCGAGGAGTGTCATCGATTTTGCCGTCTTCGAAGTCATCCTTATAGCCCATGCCGTTCTCCGAAATGAAGATTTCCTTGTAGTTCGGGTAATCCTGAGCAATACGCTTCAGCTGCCTGTACAAGCCCTCAGGGTAAATGGGCCAATCCCAGTCCGTAGTCGGCACTTCCGGGTTGCTGACCCGCGCCCCGATGCCCTTGAGACAGAACACGCTGGTTCCCTTCTCCCCAGTACTGTTATTGACTACCTGGCTTTCGCCCTCATAGGCCTGCAAAAAATGGCTGGAATAATAATTCATACCCAGGAAATCAATCTGTGCTGCCGCCTTGGCAAAGTCGTCAAAATCCTGCGGCTCAGTATATAGCTGTCCGCCGTTTTTCTGCAGGATTTCGCCAATCAGCTCCATCGTCGCAGTGGAATACTTGCCCAGATAGCAGGCGTCCAGCATAAACCGGTTGGAAATGGCATCGTCCAAATCCCGGGCATGTTTATTCGCTGGTGTATCTGTAATAGCCTCTTTCCCTTCAAGGGTATGAACAATGCCGATACGTCCCGGCAGATTCATGCTCTTGTACAAGTTTAGGGCGCGGGCATGAGCGACCATAAGATTATGCTCTATCTGAATGGCCTTTTCAATCTGAAAGGTTTCATTCGGGGGAAAATTACCTGCCAGATAACCATTCTGGGCAATCGACCACGGCTCATTAAACGTAGCCCACTTCATCACCCGATCACCAAAAGCTTCAAAACAGATTTTAGCATAAGCAACGAATTTATCAATCAAATCCCGGTTCAGCCAATGACCATTCTGAAAGTATTTCAGGGGAGTATCGAAATGATGGAGCGTCACAAAGGGTTCAACCCCCTGTTTTATGCACTCGTCAATGAGTTTATTGTAGTAATCAATCCCCGCAGGATTAACCTTGCCCTCGCCTTCTGGCAGGATTCGGGTCCAGGAAAGCGAGATACGGATACCATTCACGCCAAAATCATGCGCCAGCTGCAAATCAGCCGGGTACTGATGATAAAAATCCGAAGCCGGATCCGCATTGAACCGTGCACCAGGGCGATTCATATATTCATCCCATACACAGGGGCCACGCCCATCCTCACGGGTTGCGCCCTCTACCTGATACGCAGCAGTTGCTCCGCCAAAGATAAAATTGGTGGGAAATTTCTTCGCCATAGCTTTATTTCTCCTTAAACATTTTCAGGAACCGTTTGTCCATATCGGAAAGCAGCATTGCTGTCATCAGATGGTCCTGGGCATGAACCGTAAGGAACCCGATCTCAATCTCCTCGCCCGCTGCTTCCTTCGTGATAAGTTCCGTCTGCTGGTTATGCGCGTTCAGAATCAAATCATCGCCCTCTTTTATCAGTGCCTCAGCCTTGGCAAAATCCTTATCCCCAATGGCCTCCATAGCCGCCAAGAACTTCGTCCGCGCATCGCCGGCATAAGCCACGATTTCCATTGCAATCATTGCCATTTCATCTTTTGTCATTGCCATATCAATCACCTCATAAAGATAATGCGTTACCGTAGTCAATTATACCACGCATCAATCATGGTAGAATCCTTCTTCCCATTTCTGCAGGTATTCATCGAAAAGCGCATCATTTTCAATACAGTCATTATCACCAATAAGGCCATCGATCTTGGCAATCAAAGCATCCTTCTCCGGTGTAGGCTTATATTCTGCTTTAAGGAACGCTTCCAGGATATACTCAATCGAACCTATACCAATCACTCGGCCACCACAACCAATTACATTCGCATTGAGATTTTCCTTTGCGGCTACTGCCGTCTGGACATCAGCTACACAGGCGGCCCGTACTCCCTTGACTTTCTGCGCCGCATTATTGATACCGATGCCTGTACCGCAGATGCACACGCCCAAATCAGCCGCTCCTGTAGCCACCAGCTTGCCAACCTTGCGGCCATAAATCGGATAATGCGTGCGGATAAAATCATATGTCCCCACATCAATGACCTCATGGCCTTGCTTCTTCAAAAACTCTGCTGCTTTTATCTTTATATCCGTAACGATATGGTCACAACCAATTGCAATTTTCATCGTTATGTCCTCCCATTCAAAGTTCCCGATTCAGCATGTCAATGCGAATCTGATGCCGCCCGCCATCGTACTCGGTCTTGACGAAATTCTCTGTCAGTTCACAGGAAAGCGTTGCTGCCGTAACCTTGGCTCCCAGCGTAATGATCTGTGTGCTGTTATGACGGCGGGTCATCGATGAAGTATAATCCTCATACGTTGGCGCACAGACGATGCCATGATGCTTGGCCGCAATCATGAACGGAGCTACGCCATAGTCATCTACCACAATCCCGCGAGTGATGTCCTGCTCTAAAATGGCATTTACCACCTTTTCCGTCGCCGTAAAAATATCCGGATCGGAAAAATCTTCTATTTCATAACCTTTGCTGGTCAAATATGCTTTGATGCTTTCTTTTAGTTCTGCGCCAGCACCATTGGCGGCCAATGCAACTTTCATCCTATAACTTCCTTTCTGTTTTAACCTTCGTTATGCTCTTAGTATACCGCCACACATTTCTTCTTTGTTTTCATTATTTGAAAGCATTTTCGTCATTTGTCCTTTCTTAAAAATCCGATTTTGTCTTATAATATAGGCATGAGATTCGATTTAAGGAGCTGAACAATCCATGCTTATCAAGATTGACCATGATTTTCACGAACACCTGACCGAAACCGAAAAGAAGGTCATTGGCTTCATCAATATGAACGCCGAGAAGATTTCCTCCATGTCGATAAGCGATGTGGCCGAAGCCACCTATTCTTCCCCAGCCACCGTATCCCGCACCATCAAGAAATGCGGAATTTCGGGATTTGCAGAACTACGGTATATGATTACCCAAGAAACGGACGTGCATAAAGACAGCATCCAAGTCAACGAGATTTTCAACAAAAGCCTGATGGAAGTCACGCAGACCATCGAACAGCTCAGCATCGAGACCATCCTGGCAGTCGTCCGGGAAATCCGGCAGGCCAAACGGATTTATCTTTTATCCCGCGGGCTTACGGAACATGTAGCCGATGAATTTGCCCTGAAGCTCCAGCTGCAAGGCTATAATGTCTTCGCCAACAGTGACCCGTTCATCATGCAGGACATGACGCGCCGCGTGAAAAATCAGGAACTCGTGATTATTTTCAGCCTGTCAGGTAAAACACCAGAACTCTTGACAGCAGCCGAAAATGCGGCATCTCTAGGAGCGCGTATTATCACCATTACCTGCGGAGCCCCGGATGTTCCCTTGGCCCGTATTGCCCACCTGACCGCCTATGGTTTCAAGCATAGCCATGTGTCCATCAAAAATGTCGATGCTACCTCCCGCCTGCCCATCTACGTCATCAGCCGCATCATCATCGATTATCTGACGAAACAGCAGGAAGAGGAACACGAAAAAGCCGCCAAAAAAGAGGCGGCTTATCGTCGGGAGCACTATTTTTAATCGATGAAATTCAAGCAATCTTTTCGACAGCGATTTGTGCCAGTAGCTTTTCCACTACACCTTTCCGCACAAAACCGCTCTCCGCTTCCAAGGCATTCGCCGTCCCGCAAGCTGCCCCCAGCCGCAGGATCTCCTGTGCAGGCAGATTGCGCGAAAGCCCTGCCGCAATACCTGCGACATAGGAATCTCCTGAACCTACAGGATTCTGACAGTCAACTTCCGGCACGGTAACGCGGTAAACCGCATCCTTTACCCCTACCAGCGAACCGCGGCTTCCCAATGAAATTGCTGCCATCTCTATCCCTGCATCAAGGAAATGGCGTATCTCCCGCACAAAATCTTCTTCACACTGCAGGCGGTAACCACGCAGGGCCTCGATCTCATCCTGATTTGGTTTAATAAAATCAGGCTGGGCAGCAATTCCTCTTGCCAGCAAATCACCGCTGGTATCGAGCAGAAATTTCTTTCCTGCCCGATGCGCTTCTTCAATCAGCTCAGCATAAAAATCCACCGGCACGCCCCGGGGCACACTCCCCGAAGCCACTACAATATCTGCTTTTGCCAAAAGTTCCGCGTATTTTTGCCGGAACTTTTTTATTTCCTCCCTGCTTACCTCTGGCCCCGGCTCTAAAATTTCCGTCTGGGCACCATCTTCCGTAAGCAGCGCTAAACAAGAACGCGTCTCCCCAGCTACACGGACAAAATCGCCTTCTATGCCATAATCACAAAGTTTTCCCGCTACATATTCTCCAGTCTTCCCCCCCAGGAATCCCGTCACCACGGTCTCTTCACCCAAAATGGTATCCACATTGGCCACATGAATGCCTTTGCCCCCTGGGGTATTGTCTACGGATTTTGCCCGCACAATTTTCCCTTTGGCAAAATCCACCAGTTCATACCGCTTGTCCAATGAGACATTGAGATTTATCACGAGTATCATAAACTATTCCTTCCCTGCGCACCTACATTCAATAACGGTTCTGACTGCCGCAAACCTCAATCTTATGGCGGACGATAGCTTTCATTGCTTCTTTGCCCGGCGTCATATACTTTCGAGGATCATTGGCTTCTGGGTTTTCCTTGAAGAATTCCTTGACCGCATGCGAAAACGGAATCTTTAAATCCGTAGCTACATTGACCTTGCAAATTCCCAAGGAAATAGCCTTCTGCACCAATTCATCCGGCACATCAGATGCCCCATGCAGCACCAGCGGAATTTCTACCCGGCTGCGGATTTCTGTCAAACGGTCAAAATCCAGCTTAGGCGTTCCTTTATAAAGGCCATGCGCCGTACCGATGGCTACAGCAAGACTGTCAATCCCCGTATCTTCCACATACCGCAGAGCGTCTTCGGGATTGGTATACGCGCTATCCGCATCTTCCACCACCAAATCGTCTTCTTGGCCAACCAGCTTGCCCAGCTCTGCTTCCACCGAAGCGCCGCAAGTATGGGCAAAAGCTACAACCTCTTTTACCTTGGCCACATTTTCATCATACGGCAGGCGGGATGCGTCAATCATCACACTGCGACAGCCAGCTGCCACCGTACTCTCGATTTCCGCCACATCTTCATGATGATCAAGATGAAAGGACATCGGCACATCATACTTCTCCATAGCCGTGCCTGTAAGCGCCACCAGATAATCCTTGTCCGCATAACGTACAGTCGACGGCGTAGCCGCGATAATTACCGGCGAACGCATAGCACTTGCCGTATCCACTACCACCTGAAAGGTTTCCAGATTGTGGATATTGAACGCTGGTACCGCATAATGTTTTTTCTGTGCATCTTTGAGCATATCATTAGTATTGTGCAGTTTCATGATAACCTCTCCCTCATATGAAATCGCTATTCGTTGTATTAGATATTCCGTTTATGCTTTCATTATAGATACTGTACCACCGCCTTTGTTTTCGCCTTTTGGAACGGTTTTCATAACCCTGCCAGCCAAAAGCGGTCCAAGGATATTTTCCTTGAACCGCTTCCGCCGCTTATTTATTTCTGCTTATAAAACTCAAAATTATCCAGCGATCCCCATGATCCCGGGGCAGCTTCCATGGTCACGGCCACGGTGCATTTGCCGTCTTTTACCTCCACATCCTTGATGGTAAAGGTATGCCATTCATTCCACTTCGTATCCTTGATGTCGACAGCCTGCGTGCCAGCACTAGTCACAGCCATAAGCTGATATTTGCTCTGGCCGCCGCCTCCCTGAGTTGACACCGCTACGGTATACTTGCCATCAGCAAGACCTGTGAATTCCTGGCTGGCTGTAAATTTAAAGGCCTTGTCGCTCCAATAGTGCATGGCGCTGGTATCCAGCGCATCTCCAGCCTTGGTTACCACATTGAGGACCTGATCGCCAGCAATCTTCCAGCCAGCAAGATTCTGCACATGCTCAAAATTGCCATTCTTGAACAAGTTTACCTTGTCAATAACCGTAATCCGTCCTGTCACAGGATGTTTTTCCTCATCCACGATAACCGTTCCTTTGACCGTATAGTCGCCAGCATGCTCAAATACTGGTGCTGGGTTGTCCCAAGTGATAGCGAGATTTTCCGCATGGTCATCGGAGAACGTTACGCGGGTCTTTACGGGCAGCTTAGCCGGTACACCTCTGCCGGCTTCGCCCGTCACCATATCGGCTTCCTTGAACACCGGCTTGATAGTCGGCAAGTTCTGATTGCTGACATCATTGAATACTTTCCACGATTCCAGCGCCTTGCCCTTGTTATCGAACATTACAAGGTTATCCCATTCATCGCCTTTATCCTTGAAGGCCCCAGCTCCCGGTACAGCATACCAGTCCGGTTCCCAATAGAACATGCCAAGGCCTTTGCCGCCCGGTACATCTGCCAGGCTCTGCATGATTGTCCGCAGGCCCGTTGCCTGCCCCTGGACCGTGGAGCGGAATCCGCCCACAAGTTCCGCCTGTGCATCATAGGGATTCTTTGTATCGTCAAAGTTCTCGTTTGTATAGCCAAAGGCCGTTTCGACGATAATGACATCCTTGCCATAGCGGGCGGCCAGATCATTGATATTATTCCGCATCGCATCCATATTGCCATGCCAGAAGGGATAATAGGACAGGCCGATAATATCGAAATCATTGACGCCGTTATCCTTGATCAGCTGATTGTAGAAGGCTTGCGAAGCCGCATTATCGCCGCCTTTGTCAATATGAATCATCGTCTTAATATGCGGGTCAGTCTCATGTACAGCCGCAAGTCCGCTTTCCACGAACGAAGCCAGCGTCTTGCCGTTATCCTGGGCTGGCAGCTTGCCAAGCGGCCAGATCATGCCATTGGTAATTTCGTTTCCCACCTGTACCATTTCCGGCAAGTGCCCGGCTTTTTTGAAATCCCCCAGCACTTTTTTCGTATAGTCATAAACGCTCTTGCTGACCTGCGAAGCTGTCTGCTTCTCCCAAGCCTTTGGTGCATACTGCTTGCCAGGATCTGCCCAGAAATCGCTGTAATGGAAGTCGATAAGCACCTTCATTCCGAGTTCATGAGCACGCTTCGTCATCGCCAGTGCCCGCTCCGCCGTAGTATAACCACCGCCATTGGCATGGTCAGGATTATTCCAGATGCGCACGCGAATCCAATTGATGCCATATTTCTTCATCAATACCAGCTCATCCATCTCCGTGCCATCCATATCGTAGAACTTGCCACCCAGTGCCTCAAGTTCTGGCAGCATAGATACATCAGCCCCCTTGATAAAGTCCGTGGCAAGATTTTTTATCGGATTTATCTGCACAGCTGCATCGGCCGGACTGGTCATAAGCAACGAGCTCGCTGCCAGTGTAGAAATTACCAATGATTTTAACATAGATTTACGCATGATTTTCACCTCATCAGAAGCTATACGTCAAAGATGCATAGCCAGTATCATCATAACGGTCAAATGCCGTAGCGCCTGTATCATACGGTTTCAACCGGTAATACGTCAGCTCAAAGTTCGTATTCGGTGCCAGCATATACCCGACACCAAGTCCAAACCCTCTGGCGCCGGCACCGCCATAACCATTGCCGCCAGCAATATTGAGACGATGCGGCCACCCCGATGAATCAATGGCCAGATTTCCCAGCGCAAAGTATTCGCCATAGACATTCCAAGTATTTGCCTTATCCCAAATCAGTTTGCCATAAGTCAGGCGCGTCCAGAAACCATTGCGATGATTGCGGTCAGCGATATCGGCATTGCCACCACCACCAGTGCCAATGGTCTGGCTGCGGGTAATATCGGCACCATTATGAACGCCTTCGGCAATAAGATTCCATTTCGCCGCCAGCTGTGCATTGACACCTAACGCCGTCTGCTGGAAATTACGCCTTACATTCTTCTTGGACCATTTATTCCACCAAGTTGCTCCATTATCCCATGTCTCGACATAATTCACCGAACTATCCGCATCCGAATGCGAATTATAATAGGCCGCCGTAACCTCTACCGCCGGACTTACCTGTACGCGCAAATCCGCAAAAACAGCATGCTCAGCCTTGTCACTCCAAGTCGCTGCGGCAGCATCACCAGCACCTAACAATAGGCTGGCTTGTTTGAAATCCTTGCGGACCATGATTCCATCGATGGGATTCTCCCAATAGATAAGTCCCTGACCCAGTTTTACCTCGTTGCGCCCAGCTGAGAGCGTATAGCCATTCTTGGCATGCCAATCAAGCTGCAAACGATTGAAACTCATCTTCTCATCATTCTTACCCGCATAATGGTCATGGCTATAGTCAGAACGCGCGATATTGGCATTCTCCGCCTTTAGCTGCCCCGTAACCGACAGGTTTTCTGCCGGTTCCCCATATAAGCCTAAACGGATACGCATCTCATTCTGGCTCTTCGTCCCGATCTCGCTCCTGGCCGCTTCACTGCCACCAGATACACCAACGCTGTTCTTATTGCGAATATGGCGGATACGCGCATCGCCCCACCACTTGAAACTGGACATGCCTTTTTTCATTTCCTTCACATCGCTTTCCACAGCGGTGAGACGCACATCCATATCCTTTAACTCTGCCGCAAATTCCCGTTCCAGCTTTTTGAGCACTCCCTTGTCCTTGAGTGCCGCCGTACCATACTTTTCCGACGCCTTAGCTACGATTTCTGCCATCTCATAACGATTCATGGTTTTGCCACCCTGAAACGTTCCATCGCCATAGCCATCAAGCACACCATCCTCGGCCAGCATTGCTACCGCATCGTATGCCCAATGCCCTTCCGGCAAATCTTTGAAGGGATTGACTGCTGCCATTGCTGAACCGCTGATTGCAGTTGCCGTCAAAACTGCTGCAACAAGAACTGATTTTTTCATCTTTTCTCCTCCTATTAGTCCTAATCTTCTGTAATTTTAGGCATAAAAATACTCCTGCCACCACTGTTGCCAGAGTACAGTGGCAGCAGGAGTAAATTCCTACTTCAGTTAGTGCGCCATCAAGGCCAAGGCAAAATCCAAAGCCTTATCGGGGTCACGGGTGAGGCCCACATATTCCCGCCCGCTGGTTGTTGCGCTCTTGACACCTTTCGCATCACAATCGCTCTTGAGTTCATCATACATGGACGCCATCTGCGGCGCGAGCACGATAAGATCGAAATCCGTGATGATGTCTTTGTGCTGGCCATATGCCATGGCAATGGACTCCACGGGGGCATGACGATGCTCTGCCCCTTTCGTGATAGCCTTTGCCAGCATTGAACTCGTAGCGCCAGAGGCACAGAGCACCAGCACGCGCTTCTCATCATTCGGAAGGTCTGCTTCCGTCACGACAGGGGCAGCGGGGACAGCCACCGCCGTTTCATCTGCAGCTTCCACTGCGCCAGCTTTCTCTTTCTCTACCAGCTGAGCATCATAGACCCGGAAGAACGGATAATACAGTACAGCATCCACCACCAAGAGCAGCGGTGCCAGCACAAAGGCCAGCTTCGCAAACCCGGTGCCGATGATGAGACCAATCGGTGCCGGCGTGGTCCATGGCAGGATATACGTGAAAGCATTCATGCCCAGACCATCGACAAAGAATTTGAAAATCCAAACGTTAAGAATCGGTGCCAAAATAAAGGGGACAAATAACACCGGATTCAAGACGATAGGTGCACCAAAAAGGATTGGTTCGTTTACGGCAAAAGTTACAGGGATGATGGATGCCCGGCCCACAGCACGGAGCTGCTTGGACTTAGCGATAAAAGCACACATCGCACAGAACATCAGCGTTGCGCCCGTACCCCCCAGGGTCGCCACAAAGTAAGAAGTAGGATGGGTCAGAATATTGGTGGCATGACCGCCAGCATTAACAATCTGCAGATTCGCTTCGATGTTGGCGATGTAAATTGCCGTCACAGCCGGTTCCACGATCGAAGGGCCATGAATACCCACAAACCAGAACATCGCCATAGCGCCGTAGATTATCGCAACGCCAATGTAGCCGTCAGCCGCCACAAATAGGGGTTTGAAAACTTCCAAGATCCAAGCGCCGAACATCATGCCCGTTGCTTCCTTGAAAACAATACCAAAGATCCAATAAACCATAACCGCTACCGACAGAGGAATAAGATCGGCAAAGGTCTGAGCAATATAGTGCGGAACTTCGTCCGGAAGTTTTATGGTAATGTTGCGTTTTACAAAGAACTTATAGATATTCGGAACGGAAAAGGCCACGACAAATGCAGAAAGCAAGCCTTTCGTCCCCATGAATTCCGTAGAAATGCCCCCGTCCACAGGAGCCACCGCCAAGAGCAGTAAACAGATAATCGATACGATCATGACGGATACATCGTTGATCTGCCGAAGCTTCGGCATCTTCGTATTGATGCTATCCGTCAAGCTTTTCGCAATAGTCGCTACCATGAGGATACCCAGCATTCCCATGCTGTAATTATACGCTTGCCATAGCACCGAGCTGACTGCCTCCGGCCATTTGTAGTCGAAAATCTCCGGTACACAGGCGACCAAAATGAATAATGACGAGAACAGGATAACTGGTATGCAGCTTACAAAGCCATCCCGGATAGCCCGCAGGTAGATGTTGTTGGAAACCTTTTCAAAAAAGGGCTTCATAGTTTCTACCATCTTGATTAATTTGTCCATGATGATTTCCTTTCTCTAACCGTTAGTTTCGAAGCGCTTCTTACATTGCTCTTCTTTTTTACAGTTTTCATTATAGCTTGGAATCATTTATGCGTGTTTTCATGTTTTGAAAATTTTTTCAGTCGAAAAAAAATTGCCCTTGCGTTTTCCGCAAGGGCAATTCCCGCACAACTTTTTATTTTACACCAACCAGCCAGAAAATACCATGAACGATATCACTCGGTGACAGCCAATGCCTCAACCTCGCAGAGCGCGCCTGCTGGCAAGTCTTTGACAGCCACACAGCTGCGGGCCGGCTTACTGATGAAGTGCTTGGCATAAACTTCATTAAATGCCTTGAAATCAGCAATGTCAGCCAGGAAGCAGGTCGTCTTGACGACATGCTTCATATCTGTCCCAGCTGCCTTGAGCACGGCTTCGATATTCTTGCAGCACTGCTCAGCCTGCTCCTCGATGGTCGTGGCAACAATCTTGCCTTCTGCGGGATTGATAGCGATCTGGCCAGACATATAGAGCGTATTGCCAGCTTTTATGGCCTGGCTGTACGGGCCGACAGCTGCCGGCGCATCGTTCGTATGGATTACTTGCATGATTATTCCTCCTGCTATACTGGATTTTATTCTGCTGCTATTGTACACCAAGACACTGTTGTTTACAAGTTTACAAGGACTATTACCGAAAAGATTGATTATAATTTATAACTTTTTTCATGCCTTGATTCCATAATAATGCAACAGGCTCTGGGTCCCTTTGTCCCCTTCGCCCAGCCGTTCCATCTGCCGCACCTCACCAAGCACCTGTGCCAGTACCGGCAATGCCGCACCATAAGCGGCCGAAGTTTCTGTGCCAATGGCCAAATCCTTGCCGAAATGTTTCAGCATAAATCCCGGCTCAAAATCTCCATTAAGGCCGCGGCGCACGACATTGCTCATCTGGAAACTGCCTGCAGCCCCCGCTGAAATGGCTTGATATGTTTTCTCCAAGTCTATGCCCGAGGCTTTGGCATAAGCGTAGGCTTCGCAGGCTCCTGCCAGCGCTCCGGCAATAGCAATCTGATTGCAGGCCTTGGCCTTCTGCCCGGCGCCAGCACTGCCCATATAGACAAGATTTTTACCTAGTACAGCGAACACCGGCTTCAATGCCTGAAACGAGCTTTCATCGCCTCCTACCAAAATTGACAGCGATGCATTCTTAGCTCCAGTATCCCCACCAGTCACAGGTGCATCTACCGCATGGATGCCCTTTTCCCGGGCTGCAACATAGATTTTTTCTGCCAAAATCGGCGAAGAGGTAGTCATATCAACCACATAGGCACCAGCCTTGGCATTGGCCAGTACTCCGTCAGCGCCAAGATAAACTTCCTCTACGTCTTTTGGATACCCCACGATGGTAATCACTACATCCTGTCCGCGCGCACAAGCACCAGGGCTTTCACACCACTTAGCGCCCTGCGCAATAAGCCCCTCCGCCTTGGATTTTGTGCGATTGTAGACGCTGACCTTAAACCCTGCTGCCAAAAGATGGCCGGCCATAGCCGCTCCCATTATCCCCGTGCCAATAAAGCCGATGTTTTCAATGCTCACACGAATCTTCCTTTCCATTCTATACCATATAATCCTGTCCATGAAAAACTTCGCTGCAAACCTTTATTTCCCTGCCTAAGGAAACCTAAAAATACAACCGCTGGCATACTTGGCAAAGCAGAATCTTATTCCTACGCACATAAAATATCCCCGCAGCTTGAACGCTGCGGGGATACTGCTAGCATTTATGGTTTCCGAAACGGAAATTATTTGTTCATTGCTTCCTGTACAGCAACAGCAACAGCAACAGTCATGCCGACCATCGGGTTGTTACCAGCGCCGATGAGGCCCATCATGTCAACGTGTGCCGGAACGGAGGAAGAACCTGCGAACTGAGCATCGCCGTGCATACGGCCCATCGTATCCGTCATACCATAGGAAGCCGGGCCGGCTGCCATGTTGTCCGGATGGAGCGTACGGCCCGTGCCGCCGCCAGATGCAACGGAGAAGTACTTCTTGCCGTTCTCGATGCAGTCTTTCTTGTAGCAGCCTGCAACCGGATGCTGGAAGCGCGTCGGGTTCGTGGAGTTACCCGTGATGGAGATATCAACGTTCTCGAGTTTCATGATAGCAACGCCTTCCTGAACGGATTCAGCGCCGTAGCATTTAACTTTTGCGCGGAGACCATCGCTGTAAGCGATCTCTTTGACAACGTTGACTTTGTCGGACTTGAAGTCGTACTCCGTCTCAACGAACGTGAAACCGTTGATGCGGCTGATGATCTGAGCAGCATCTTTGCCGAGGCCGTTCAGGATAACGCGCAGCGGGTTCTTACGAACTTTGTTAGCCGTCTGAGCGATACCGATAGCACCCTCAGCAGCTGCAAAGGACTCGTGACCAGCCAGGAATGCGAAGCAGCCAGCTTCCTCGGAGAGGAGCATAGCGCCGAGGTTACCATGGCCAAGACCTACCTTACGATGGTCAGCAACGGAACCCGGTACGCAGAAAGCCTGGAGGCCTTCGCCGATAGCTTTTGCAGCATCAGCAGCAGCCGTGCAGCCTTTTTTGATTGCGATAGCAGCACCCAGCGTGTAAGCCCATTTAGCATTCTCGAATGCGATCGGCTGGAGATCTTCTACGATCTTGTACGGGTTGATGCCCTTCTCGTCGCAGATTTTCTTTGCGTCCTCGATGGATGCGATATCATATTTTTTGCAAACTTCATTGATCTGGTCAATGCGGCGCTCATAGCCTTCGAATAATGACATTCTATTCATTCCTTCCTTTTACCTAAAACTTGCGGAAATCTGCCAAGAGTATTTCTTACTCTTCGCGCGGATCGATCGTCTTGACAGCGTCAGCGAAGCGGCCCTTCGTGCTCGTGTTGGCTTTGATAGCTTCGTTAGCATCTTTGCCGGCACGGACAGCTTCCATGACTTTGCCAAGCTGAACAACTTCGTAGCCGATTACGCGGTTCTCTTTGTCGAGACCGAGTTTCGTAACATAGCCTTCAGCGAGTTCGAGGTAACGCGGACCTTTCTTGAGCGTGCTGTAGAGCGTACCCGTCTGGCTGCGCAGACCTTTACCAAGGTCATCGAGACCAGCGCCGATTGGCAGACCATCATCGGAGAATGCAGTCTGGGAACGGCCATAAGCAATCTGCAGGAAGAGTTCGCGCATAGCGGTGTTGATGGCATCGCAAACGAGGTCCGTGTTCAGAGCCTCGAGAACCGTGAGACCCGGCAGGATCTCAGCAGCCATAGCTGCGGAATGCGTCATGCCCGAGCAGCCAATCGTCTCAACGAGGGCTTCCTGGATGATGCCGTCTTTGACGTTGAGCGTCAGTTTGCAGGCACCCTGCTGCGGAGCGCACCAGCCGATACCATGAGTCAGGCCGCTGATATCCTGTACATTCTTGGATTTAACCCATTTGCCTTCCTCTGGAATCGGAGCAGCGCCATGATGTACTTCCTGCGCTACGCATGCCATGTCTTCCACTTTCTGTGAATAAGCAATCATTGTTCGTATTCCTCTCTTTTCTAAAATATAATACTGAGGTGCAACCTTTAAACAAGCGCCCGTAAGGGGCTAGCATGGGAAATTGCCACCGCACCTGCGGCGGCCTTCCCCCCGCATACGCACCCTTGCTCAAGGGATACTGCCTCTGACCTGCGGATAATTAAAGTTCGACGAGGTTTTTGCCCGTCATTTCGCTCGGGATCTCAACACCAGCCAGCGTCAACAGCGTCGGTGCGATATCGCAGAGAGCGCCGTCCTTGACGGATTTGACGCGGTCGGAAACCACGATGAACGGAACCGGATTCGTCGTATGCTTCGTGAACGGCTGGTCGTTATCATAGTCCATCATCTTGTCCGCATTGCCGTGGTCAGCCGTGATGCAGACCTCGCCACCGACTTCGCGGATGGCATCGACAAAACGGCCAACACACGTATCAACCGTCTCAACAGCCTTGACAACTGCCGGGAACACGCCCGTATGACCAACCATGTCGCAGTTTGCATAGTTGAGGATGATGAAGTCATACTTGCCGGACTTGATAGCCTCGACAACTTTATCCGTAACCTCGATAGCACTCATCTCCGGCTGCAAATCATACGTAGCAACCTTCGGCGACGGAACAAGGATGCGATCCTCGCCCTTGTACGGCTCTTCGACACCACCGTTGAAGAAGAACGTCACATGGGCGTACTTCTCGGTCTCAGCGATGCGCAGCTGCGTCATGCCCTGCGATTCGATGATTTCGCCCATCGTCTTCGTAATGGTTTCCGGCGGAAAAGCAACTTTGGCATTCATGCCATCCTCATAATGCGAGAACGTTGCAAACGGAATCTTGAGATTCTCGTCACGCTCGAAGCCATCAAACGTCTCATCGACGAAGATGTGCGTGAGCTGGCGCGCACGGTCCGGACGGAAGTTGAAGAAGATAGCGCCATCGCCATTCTTCATGCCCTCATAGCCCTTGATAACGCACGGTACAACGAACTCATCGTTAGCACCGTTGTCATAGCTGGCTTTGAGGCCTGCCACTGCCGAATCAGCGCTTACACCTTCTGCATGAGCGATAGCCTCATAGGCCTTCTGCTCGCGATCCCAGTTGTGGTCGCGGTCCATTGCATAGTAGCGGCCACTGATCGTAGCGATGCAGCCAACGCCGATTTCTTTGCATTTTGCCTCAAGTTCCTCGAGGAACGGCTGAGCGCTCTGGGGCGGAACATCACGGCCATCAAGGAAAGCATGGACGTAGACTTCCTTGATGTCATTTTTCTTTGCCAGTTCAAGCAGGGCGTAGAGATGATCCTGATGGCTGTGGACACCACCTGGGGAAACAAGGCCCAGAAGATGCAGAGCACCATTGTTGGCCTTTACGCCATTGACAATATCGAGCAGGGCTTCGTTCTTGAAGAAGTCGCCGTTCTTGATGTCGCGCGTGATGCGCGTGAGCTGCTGATAGATGATACGGCCAGCACCGATGTTGGTATGACCAACCTCGGAGTTGCCCATCTGGCCATCCGGCAGGCCGACGTATTCGCCCGATGCCTGCAGCTGGCTCGTCTTGTATTTTGCGAGCAGACCGTCGAGTACCGGCGTATTTGCTACCTGTACTGCATTGTTCTTATCGCTTTTATCACCGAGGCCGCAGCCATCCATGATGATGAGTGCAACCGGTGCATTTTTGAGTTTTGCCATTTTAAGATACTACCCTTCTAAGAATCAGTAGTTAACGATCTGGCTGAAGTCCTGAGCCTTCAGGGATGCGCCACCTACGAGTGCGCCGTCGACGTTCGGCTGCTGCATGAGGTCTTTGATCGTAGCCGGTTTTACGCTGCCGCCGTACTGGATGCGGATAGCGTCAGCTGCTTCCTGGCCGAATTTCTTCGCAACAGCTTCACGGATAGCCTTGCAGACTTCTTCAGCCTGCTCGAAGGTAGCCGTTTTGCCCGTGCCGATAGCCCAGATTGGCTCATAAGCGATAACGAGCTTAGCGACCTCAGCAGCCTCGAAGCCTTCGAGAGCAGCGTTGATCTGAGCAACGACATGGTCGATGTACGTGCCAGCCTCGCGGATCTCGAGGGACTCACCGCAGCAGATGATCGGCGTGATGCCAGCAGCAAAAGCAGCACGAGCGCGTTTGTTTACCCCCTCATCCGTCTCGCCGAAGTAATCACGGCGCTCGCTGTGACCGAGAACAACGTAGTCAACGCCGATTTCGTTCAGCATGCCCGTGGAGATTTCGCCCGTGAAAGCACCATTTGCTTCCCAGTGAACGTTCTGCGCACCAACATGGATGTTCGTGCCTTTGACAGCAGCAGCGACGGAGGACAGAGCCGTAGCCGTCGGGCAGACAACAACGTCAACCGTTGCGTCTTTGACCAGCGGAGCCAGAGCCTTTACGAGCTCAACGCCCTGCGCGATCGTGTTGTTCATTTTCCAGTTACCAGCAATAATCGGAGTTCTAGCCATTATATAAAAGCCTCCCTAATCAATCAGTCATTATTTATCAGCGATAGCTGCAATGCCCGGCATCTCTTTGCCCTCGAGGAACTCGAGCGTAGCGCCGCCACCCGTGGATACATGGGAAATCTTGTCCGTCAGGCCCGTCTTCTTCAGCGCAGCAACGGAGTCACCACCGCCAACGATGGAGATAGCGCCCTCTTCCGTAGCTTTGGCAACAGCCTCAGCAACAGCCAGCGTACCTTTGGCAAATGCATCGAACTCGAATACGCCCATCGGTCCATTCCAAACAACCGTCTTAGCACCTTTGAGAGCTTCGACATATTTCTCAGACGTCTTCACGCCGGAGTCAAGAGCCTGCCAGCCCTCAGGAACTTTATCGACATCAACCGTCTGCGTGTTGGCATCTGCTGCGAACTTATCAGCGATCACGAGGTCAACCGGCAGGATAACCTCAACGCCCTTCTCCTCAGCTTTCTTGAGGAGGTCACGAGCGAGATCGTATTTGTCCGGCTCGCAGAGGGAGTTGCCGATTGGCAGGCCTTTAGCTGCATCGAAAGTATGAGCCATACCGCCGCCAATGATGATTTTGTCGACTTTCTCGATCATGTTGTTGATGACGCCGATCTTATCGGAAACCTTAGCACCGCCGATGATAGCAACGAACGGACGCTGCGGAGCCTCAAGGGTCTTGCCGATGTAGTTGATCTCTTTTTCCATCAGGAAGCCAGCGACAACCTCGACGTACTGAGCGATGCCAGCGTTGGATGCATGGCCGCGGTGGGAAACACCGAAAGCATCGTCAACAGCGACATCAGCCAGGGAAGCGAGCTGTTTTGCAAATTCCGGATCGTTTTTCTTCTCAGCTTTGTGATAACGGAGGTTCTCAAGCAGCAGGACTTCGCCAGCCTTCAGGTCAGCAGCAGCCTTCTCAGCCTCAGCGCCAACGCAGTCCGAAGCCCATTTCACCTCTTTGCCGAGGAGCTCAGAAAGATGAGCAACGAGGTGCTTCGTAGAGAACTGCGGCTCACGAGCCTCAGAAGGACGGCCGATATGGCAAGCCAGGATTACAGCAGCGCCATTGTCGAGCAGATAGTTGATGGTCGGCAGCGTGCGGACCATGCGCGTATCATTCGTGATGTTCTGGTTCTCATCGAACGGAACGTTATAATCGACGCGGACAAATACTTTTTTGCCTTTTACGTCAATGTCCTTGATGGTTTTCTTATCCATGTTGAAACCTCCAAAATAATCTTTACATGATAAAAATTTGAGGTCCGGCCCAAGTTTTAGGCCGGACCTCAAAAGATCTTCGTTTTATTCAGTTACGAATCAAACAATTAGCCGAGCTCAGCGAAGTATTTGATCGTGCGAACCATCTGGCTCGTGTAGCTGTTCTCGTTGTCGTACCAGGAAACAACCTGAACCTGCGTGCCACCCTCGACCGGGTTAACCATCGTCTGCGTAGCATCGAACAGGGAACCGAAACGCATGCCAACGATATCGCTGGATACGATCTCATCCGTGTTGTAACCGAAGGATTCCGTAGCCTGAGCCTTCATAGCCTCGTTAACCTGCTCAACGGAAACGCTGCCTTTAACAACAGCATTGAGGATCGTCGTGGAGCCCGTCGGGGTCGGAACGCGCTGTGCAGCACCGATCAGTTTGCCTTTGAGTTCCGGAATTACGAGGCCGATAGCTTTAGCAGCACCCGTGGAGTTCGGAACGATGTTGCAAGCTGCTGCGCGGCTGCGGCGGAGGTCGCCTTTACGCTGCGGGCCATCAAGAGTCATCTGGTCGCCCGTGTAAGCGTGAATCGTGCACATGATACCGCTCTGAATCGGAGCGAGGTCGTTCAGTGCTTTAGCCATCGGAGCAAGGCAGTTCGTCGTGCAGGAAGCAGCGGAGATAACCTTGTCCTCTTTCGTCAGCGTCGTGTGGTTAACGTTGTATACGATCGTCGGGAGGTCGTTACCAGCCGGAGCGGAGATAACAACTTTCTTAGCGCCTGCAGCCAGATGTGCAGAAGCTTTCTCTTTGGAAGTGTAGAAACCAGTGCACTCGAGAACAACGTCAACATCATGTTTAGCCCAAGGAATGTCTTTTGCATCCTTCTCAGCGTAGATCATGATCTCTTTGCCGTTGACTTTGATGCTGTTTTCGCCAGCCTCAACCGTATCAGCATATTTGTACTTACCCTGCGTGGAATCGTACTTGAGCAGGTGTGCGAGCATTTTCGGGCTCGTGAGGTCGTTGATTGCAACAACTTCATAACCCTCAGCGTCGAACATCTGACGGAATGCGAGACGGCCAATGCGGCCAAAACCATTGATAGCTACTTTTACTGCCATTTGAAAAATACCCCCTAAATTCTTTAGAAGTTCAGTTCTTACAGGTCTAATAATACAATAAGCAAAGCCAAAATGTCAATGTTTTTATCATAAATTCTACCAATTATTCCATGAACTGATGATGTTGTTTTCTGACTTTTCTGCATGAATACCTAACAATAGCCTTTCGTTTTCCCTGCTGCGCTAAACACAGATAAACAATAGGAATACCGTTAAAACACAAAAACAGTGACAAGCAAATCAGCTTGTCACTGTTTAACATGATATATAAATATTATTTATGCGTCTTGTGGCTCCTCATCATCCATCTTCTCAAGCTCCAGCAGTGCCTGCACATAAATCGCACATTCGAGACGTTTTTTCTGGATCTCGCAGCCAACCTCATACGGCTTGCGGATATCATTGTGGAAAAGATCCGCATTGGCATGACAACCGCCCGAGCAGAAGAAACGCGACCAGCACTCGCTGCACTGCTCCTTGTTGAGGACATGGCTCTCGCGGAAGTACTGGCTCGTCTCCTTGTCCGTGATGCCCGTATCCACCGTACCGATCTTATACTTCTCGCGGCCGACGAACTGATGGCAGGGATAGAGGTCGCCATTTTCAGCCACGGCCACATACTCATGACCAGCACCACAGCCCGACAGGCGTTTCGCCACGCACGGGCCATTGGAAAGATCCATATTGAAGTGGAAGAAGAAGAAGCCCTTACCCTCGCGATGGCGCTTCATATAGGCCTCGGTCAGACGGTCGTACTCCTCGCGGATGCGCGGCAGATCCTCCTCCGTGAAGCCCAGAGGGCTGTCCTTCAGGACTACCGGCTCCATCGACAGGATGTCGAAGCCCTCATCGTTCATCGACAGCACGTCTTTCGTGAAGTCCATATTGTTCTTCGTGTAGGTACCGCGCAGGTAAGTGTAGACACCGCGGTAGTCGTAGTCGCCACCCTTGCGGCTGGCCAGGCACTTCTTGAAGTTGGCGATGGCGCGATCATAGCTGCCCTGGCCGCCAGCCAGCGGACGCATGGCATCGTGGACTTCCTTGCGGCCATCGAGGGAGAGCACCAGCGCAAAGTCGTTGTCATTGAGCCACTGGATGTTCTCATCGTTCAGCAGGATGCCGTTCGTCGTCATCGTGAGCTTGAACTTCTTGCCTGTTTCCTTCTCACGCTGGCGGGCGTACTCCGTCACAGCCTTGACCGTCTTCATGTTCATGAGCGGTTCGCCGCCGAAGAAGTCCATCTCCAGGTGCTTGCGCGGGCCGCTGGCCTTGATGAGGTAGTCGACAGCTTTCTTGCCGACCTCTGGCGTCATGATGGCGCGCTCCTGACCGTAGCTGCCACCATCGCCAAAGCAGTACTTGCAGCGCAGGTTGCAGTCCTGCGCGATCATCAGGCAGATGGATTTGACCAGCCCCGTCTGCTTGAAGGTCGGCGGCACGTTGATGTCTGGTGCGAAGAGCTCACCGGCATCCATCAGCGCATGCAGCTCCGACAGCGCCTCATCGACCTCTGCCTGCGGATACTCGCCAGCCATAGCCGTGCGCACCGCATCGTCATTCGTTCCATCAAACGTGTCCATCATGTCATAGATCATCTTATCGATGACATGCACCGCGCCACTGTTGATGTCGAGCAGGATATATGTACCATTCTGCTCAAACTTATGGATTCTTGCTTTCATTCTGTTCCCGTTCTCCTTAACCAATACTACTATATAAATGGAAATGATTCATAAGAAAAAGCCTTCCCGATAAAGGGAAGGCTCCAATGCGATACTTATTTCTCGCAAACCTGATTGCCGACCGTGCAGGAAGTCTTGCATGCGGACTGGCAGGAAGCCTGGCACTCGCCGCAGCCGCCCGTCTTGAGCGTAGCCTGCATCTTCGGCTTGTTGACCGTCTTGATGTGTTTCATCATTAGCCCTCCTATCAAAATAGAATCTCATTCTATTATATCGTCTTTTCAGCGGCAGTACAAGGAATTATTTCTGACAACTCTCGGGCAGCCGGCCGCAGAAAGTCACGACCTGGAGCCCCAAGGCCTCGGCAAAATCCCAGGCAGCCGCAAAATGCGCACCGATGGCATCAGCCGTATGCGCATCCGAGCCCAGCGTCACGCACCGGCCGCCCAGCTCGCGGTAGCGCGCGTAGACCGGGGCCAGCTCCTTGAGCGACCGGCGGCTGCCGAGCCGCCGCGTGTTGAGCTCCAGTACGGTATCAGTCTCCACGACAGCCCGCAGCACTTCGTCGATGTCGTCAGAAAAGCTGCCATAGGCAATCTCCGGGTCATCATACGGCGCATAGCGTGCGATGTAGTCGATATGTGCCAGCACGTCAATGAAGGTATGGGCACGCACATTGTCCGCCATGCTCTGGTAATATTTATGATAGAATTCGTCCTTGGAAAGATCCCCGTACGCTTCTTTATAGTAGATGTCCTGCCCGTCCACCATGTGGATTGCGCCGATGACGAGATCGAAAGGCAGCCACTCGGTAAACGAACGGCTGCGGTCACAGGTCGAAAGCTGCATGCCGACCTCAACGCCCAGCCGCAGCTGGCTGCCGCGCAGAGGTTCATACGTCTGCCAATATGCATCGGGATTGAACGTGAAATCTATATCGCCCGGATAATCGAGGTCGAGATGCTCTGTGAACACGAGGCCCAGGCCCAGCCTTTGGGCTGCCGCCACAGCGTCCTTGGCCTTCATCTCCGAGTCACCCGAAAATTCCGTATGGCTGTGACTATCAAACAGCATCAAACATCAGCCTTCTTTCTGTGCCGCATAAGCCTCCTGCAATGCCTGGGCAAGCTGGTCAGGGCACGACGTCGTCCGGTTGTTGCAGGTATTGCCAGCAAAACGGCTGATGACAAAATCCATGTCCAGCCCTGCGACCAGCTTGGCAATCCCCTTGAGATTGCCATTGCAGCCACCTTCAAACTCCACCTTCTTGATGGTCTTGCCGTCAAGTTCCACCGTAATCTTGCGGGAACACGTCCCCTTGGTCACATATTCGTAAACACTCATAGGCTTTTTCTCCTCTCCACGCAATGCCTGTCTCTTTCCTCTATCTTACTGAAAGATTGCCTGCTTTTCAATTGCTGGTTCGTATTTTTTTACAAACGCAATAAAAAACTAATGGTAAATTTGTCCTATATCGGCTATACTATAATAAGTTTAATAAATGATTAGAGGGATTTCAGTATGAATACCAAAAGTCACCCCATACCAACTGCATTTGACAACAATGTATTCTCGGCCTTAGAGAAATTCGACCGCCGGGTTTATTTCCGCTGGGACATGACTACGGATGTGCTGGAACTCCACGAGCCGGCGCTCCCTAACTCCTATGACATTGCGCCGCGGATGGCGCGGGCCTCAACTATCCTTTGGCACTCAGGGCTCCTGCACCCAGAGGATGCGACGATTCTCCGCGTCTATCTCGACTCTATCTTCTGCCACCATATCCACCGCCCGAAAGGAACCTGCAATCACATCTGCAAGCTCCGGCTGCGCGGCAACGGCTGCCACGAATACATCTGGTCGGAAATCCACCTGATTACCTATTTCGATGGCTTCGTGCCAGTCGTCGCCTATGGCAATATCCGCAACATCCAGGCGCAGAAGCTCTGGCAGCAGCGCATCGAGCGCGAGGCCGCGCACGATCAGCTCACCGGGCTCCTCAACAAGGATGCCACCCGCCTGCGTATCACCAAACATCTTGCCAGCCTGTCTCCCGATATCGATCAGGAAGCACTCCTGATCATCGATGCGGACGGCTTCAAGGAAATCAACGACAGCTTTGGTCACCTCTTCGGCGATGCTGTGCTCACCGATATGGGCGATGCCATCATGCACAATTTCCGCCAGTCCGATATCAAAGGCCGGATAGGCGGCGATGAATTTCTCGTGCTGTTCCGTAATATATCAGATCCCGAGATACTACACGACCGCTGCCAGTCGCTGATTCGCCAGCTCGAACGCCGCTACAAGAACGGCCAGCAAGAGCTGCCTTTTTCCATCAGCATCGGCGTTGCTCAGTATCCCCAGCATGGTACGACCTATCAAGAGCTATTCAAGCATGCCGACCGGGCACTCTATGAATCAAAAAATCTTGGTAAGAACCAGTATACCATCTACCGCAGCAGCCTGCTCGGTCAGGCCTCGGTCACCAGCCATCGCACGCCAAAAGATTTTGAGGACTTCCAGCAAAAGGCCTTCAAAGACAACATGATTGAATTCATCTTCAAGCTGCTCTATGAGACAAATAGCCCAGATGCAACCATTTCGATTTCACTGGGCATGTTCGGTAAACTATTCAATCTTGACCGCGTCGGCCTCGATCTCTATGATCCCGACACGAATCAATATACGACCGCCTATGAATGGCTGAGCCCTAACGGTATCTCGCTGAAATCCTCCGAGCGCGCAGATGATACTTTCGACAGCATCAGCATGCGCAATACACTCATACTCTCGGGCTATAAGGCCACGTCCTACGGTGTCATGTCCATCTGCGAAGATACTTCAAAAGCTGCCGACAGGTACCAGCCCGCTATGGCGGCGCTCCATCTCGGTGCTTTTGCCCACTGCATGATTACCCACGGCTCTGACACACTTGGCTGCATCGGCTTCGAATACAGCCGGCCACATACTATCGACGATGAATGCCGCCATGCCCTTAGCGTCTTTGCTGTCATCCTTGGCAACATCCTGCTGACCTCTTACTCTGACGACAAGCTGCGGCAGCAGAACATGCAGTTGCGCAGCCTGCTCGATCACATGCAGGAAATGATTTACGTCGTTGACAAAATCACGATGTCGCCCATCTACTTCAACCGGAGCATCCGTCAGGCACTCCCTGATGTCAACGCCGGCCATCCCTGCTATCAAGTATTGCACAAGCGCAGCACACCTTGTCCGGGCTGCCCCGTTCTGCAGCTCTCCGGCGAAGGCAGCGAGTACATCCAATGCGATCTCAACAACTGGGACAAGGACCGCCCGACCTGCACACGGGCCTGCAATCTCCATATCGACAAAATCGATGATACCCGGCCGCTGGCGCTCGTCATCCAGGAGCCCATCTGAGACGAGACAGACAAGGAGCTGGGAAACACAGGCAACTGCCGCCTGCGTTTCCCAGCTCCTTTGCTATTCTCCCAAACGGATCTCGTTATTTCTTGCTGAACGCATAGATCTTGACCATCAGGAATGTCACGGGCACGCTTATCAAGGCCGCAAGCACGAAACTCACGACGGGCGGAAATCCCAGCCAGTTATACAGCACCAATACGGAGACATTCTCAATGATCGCATTGCCAACATACGAGAGCGCAAACTTGAAATACTGATAAAGCTGCGGCCGCGTCGGGAAAATCAGCCAGCAGTTCAGCAGGTATGCCAGAATATTGCTCATGACATAGCCGATGTTGAAGGCGATATTGGCATCCTCGATGCCATACTGCATGAGGACAGCCGCAAACAGACTGCAATCCAGTGTATTGATGACACCCACGACGACAAACAGGATAAACTCCCTTGTCCAGAATTCCCGCTTCAATTTATCCGCCACTTGCCCCATGCTCACAATCTCCATCCTTCTTCCCGCTATCCAAAGTCCTTTCTATTATACCTTGCCCGGCGGGAAAAAGCATCCCTGTCCCGTAAATTTTCCTGCGTGCTATAATGGAACTATATCCAGCACAAAGTGAGGCTTTGCTTATGTTTTCATCATTTCCTATCTGGAAGAAGAATCTGTTCATCTGCTGCGCCGCATCGTTCATCGTCTCCATCGGCATGAGCCAGATGGCACCGATCCTGCCGCTCTATATCGCAGAACTAGGCGTCGATGATCCCGCTGATGTCGCGCGCTGGGCAGGCATTGTCTTTGGCTGCAACTTCATCAGCCTAGCCATATTCTCGCCCATCTGGGGACGGCTCTCCGACCGCTTCGGCCGCAAGCCGATGATCCTGCGCGCCTCAGGCTGGCTCGGGCTCATCATGATTGGCATGGGCTTTGCGCAGAGCGTCTGGCACCTCGTGATCCTGCGGCTGCTACAAGGCTGCCTCAGCGGCTTCCAAGCCGCCGTAATCCCGCTGCTCGCCCAGGAAACACCGAAAAAGCATTCCGGCTGGGCCATGGGCATGTTTTTCACAGCGCAGGTATCCGGCGGCCTGATGGGCCCGATTTTCGGCGGCTGGCTCAGCGAAGTCATCGGCTTCCGCAGCTCCTTTCTGTTCATCGGCACCTGCTGTCTGCTCGGTTTCCTCGCCCTGACGCAAGTCCAGGAAACACAACCAGCAGCCGCAGCCAAGACTGCAGACGAGCCAGTCCCAGCCTTCCGCGAGCTGCCCCAGCGCGGCATCATCCTCGGCGTGTTCCTGACCACAGTGCTGCTGCACTTCTCGCTGACCTGCATCGCACCGCTCCTAACCGTCTACGTACAGGAAATCGCCGGCAACATCGACCACCTCGCCATCGTCTCTGGCGCCGTCTTCTCCGCCGCCGGCTTTGCGAGCATGCTGTTCGCCTCGCGCCTTGGCAGGCTCGCCGACTGCATCGGCTCAGAACGCATCCTGTTCGCCTGCCTGCTGCTCTCGGGCCTCGTATCAATCCCCCAGGGATTCGTCACCGCCCCCTGGCAGCTCGGCGTCCTGCGCTTCTTCCACGGCATCGCCATCGCCGGTCTCATGCCCGCGACCAACAACCTCATCCGCCAGCTCGCGCCCCCAGCTCTGATGGGCCGCATCTTCGGCTTCAATCAGTCCGCCCAATTCATCGGCATGTTCAGCGGCGCCTTCTTCGGCGGCCAGCTAGCCGCCCAGATTGGCATCCGCAACCTCTTCCTGCTGGTCGCAGCACTGCTGATTGTAAATGCTATTTGGTGTAAACTCACGATAAAGAGATAATTGTATCTTTATGCTTTCATTACCTCAGTGTGCTGAACTTATGTTGCCATCCCTTTCCGCATCATTTCATGAAGATACTGTACTACGCCGACCCAGTTGTTGGGATGGATCATATCGATTTGCTGCGGGTCATGACAGCGGGCCAGGTAGTATTCTAGCAGGCGCGGATAGTTACTCAGTGCGGCTTCTTTTACGTATAACAGGATATTCTGCTTATACTCTGTTTTTATCTCGGCTTCGCCCCAGATCTGTGGGCGGATGCAGTCAAGGCACACGTAGTTTTCCGCAGCAAACAGATTGGCCCAGTAGGACTGCCACTGTTCATTGATATGGTTGGTGCCGCCCTGCAAGGGCACTGCCGCCGAGAAGAACACCATATCCGAGAGCATGGTCAAATCATGGATAAAACTCGGGGCACGCTCGGCCGAAAGATGCTCAGCCACCTCTAAGCTAACCGCTAAATCGAACCGTTCCTCGCCACTCGCTATCGATTCATGTTCCAGGTCTGCCTCGACAAACTCTTTCGCATCAATATAAAGCATGTCCTTTCGGACATAGCTGCCGTCAACACCGACGACCTCTGCCCCATGCTGCTTGAAAACTGCCAGCCATGTTCCGAGGCCACAGCCTACGTCAACCACGGATTTAGGCTTAGGCACATAGTTGAACAGTTTCGGTATCGTAAGCTCTGCCGAACGGTATGAGCCATCTTTCCGCGCCCGATAGAAACTCTCATCATAAGGGGTTTGTTCCGCCATACTCTTTATCCTTTCTTAGGCCTCGCGCAAGATCTGTGCATCCTGGCTGCTATCACGATACAGGAACAGATTGCCATTGAGGAAATGTACCCCCTCAAGTACGCCCCCCTGCTCCAGATTCTTTTTGACCTTCTCATAGTCTTCCGGCTTGATGAAAAAAATGATAACCTCATGGGGTTCCAGACGCAATCCCTTGGCATTGAACTCCTTGAGCGTATAGAACTTTTCCCCTTCCTTGAGCATCATCAGCTTCATGAGCTTTTCTTTTTCCTGCTCCTCGCCGATGATGATACGATGCATGCCGGCGATGAAATTCGCATAGGCGAGCATCAACGAACGGTTAGCCTGATGAATCTGCCGGGCCAGATTGCCAAGGAAGTCCGCATTGCACCACGGCGTCTTGGTTAGATACGTGAGGAACAGCCGATGATAGTTGTTGACGGCATCGATGGCATAACATTTGCCCGCATAATGGTAGATGCACGCCCCAACATTTTCCCTTTTATGAGCAAACTCCCAGCTCACGAGCGTATTGTATTTTTCCGGCAATATCCGGCAGTCTTTATGGAAGAAATAATTGAGCACGTCCTGGTCGAGGTAATCCACCAGCATATTTTCCTTGAGGAATTCTGCGCCACGCTCCAATAGCTGTTTCTGCTGCCGGTATTTTTCCATATCCAGCAGCAGGACACCCGCATTGAAATACCGCGATTCCTCGCAAAGGCCTTTTTTGACCATATGGCTGAAATGGCCTTCCTGTATGACCGTATCGGGCACTGCCGCCAGACCATTCGCCCCGGTTTCCTCATTCCAAAGCTCAGCGATATCCATATTCACGATGGTATCGCCATCGAGATAGATGAGCCTGTCCACCTTTGGCAGGGCTTCACCTACCAGCAGACGATACCAGGTAGCCTGACTGACTCCGGGCTTTATATACGCCTTCATCCACATATTGCCTGCCTCAAAATCCTGAAAGCGCTTTTTGAACAGCTTCTCAAAATCATAGAAGACAATCTGCTGGCCATAGCTGCGCACAAGCTGCATAAGCATCCGGCGGTTATCGGTGGACAGCGTATAATCATGCAGGAAATGCACCGTCACCCATTCCTTGGTGTTCTCGAAAATCGAGCACAAGGACGCCCCCACATACTTGGTATAATTGCCCTTCTTATCCGAAACAGCATAGCAAACATGTATCATCCTATCCACCTCACATCACCATAAAAATACGATATTCATCCAACAGACGCGCTGGATGCGGGATGATGATGGATTTGCCATCGATATAATCCTCCCACTCCTGCCAGCCGGCTTCCACGAGTTTCTCCTTGAGCTCTGCAAAGTTATTCAGGAAAAATACATAGACATGGGAGCCTAGTTCATAGGGCAGATTTAGGCCATGTTTCCAGCCTTCATCGAGAGCGATATACGGCTCATCCTGCGCCAGCATGAACATCTCGCGCAGTTTTTCCTCATCCGCCTTCGGGCCGACAAAAACCCGCTTGCGCCGTGCCCAGGCCGCTGAGGCCTTGCGGTTGCGGTCGACGAATTTTTCCAGCTCCCCGGCAAGGATATTGCGCGTAACCGCATAGCTCTTGCAAAGGAATTCCGCATCACACCAAGGCGTCTTGACAAATGCCTCATAGAATATCCGGTCCCGCGGCTCTTCGAAATTATAGCGCAGCGTGCGTCCCATATAGTGATAGATGCCCTCCACTGGCTCCGGGCTGCCCCAGTCCCTGTCCCAGGACTGCAGGATGTTGTAATTCCACGGCAGATGCAGGAAATCACGCGCAAAGAAATAGTTCAGGATATCCTGGTCAAAGAAGCGGCACTCCTCCTCATGCTGGACGATAAAACGCAGTCCTGGCAGCAGGATTTCGCCCATGTCGCGCATCTTCTCCAAATCCATCAAAAGTACGCCCGAATTGAAGCAAGTATCAAAATCTGTCCAGCTATTCTTGAAAAGATACAACCGCTCATCGATTGACCGGTCAATCTGCTTCTGATAATGCTCCATCAAGGTACGCTCAGTCACTGCCCCGAGTGGATTACCATCAAGATATATCTCCCAAAACTTGCGGATATCCATATGGACAATCGTATCGGCATCAAGATAGATTAGCCGCTTCACATCGCGCGGCAAAACGATAGGCGCCAGCAGACGGTAAAGTGCCGCCGGTGTATAGTACTCGGTATCGACCGCCCGCCGGAATATCTCTCGGGCCTCTGCCAGCAAATCCTTGCATTCCTCCGCTACATTGTAAAAGAATAGCTGCTGGCCATACTCGCGTGCCAGTTCGATGAATTTCGCCCGGTTTTGCTCGGTCAATGTATCATCATGCAAAAGATGTATCGTCACCCAGGCATCCGTATGCTCAAATAATGAGCATATCGATGCCCCGATGTATTTGCTATATGTACCATTTTTATCGGTCATCGCATAGGCCACATGCACCATCCGCGCATCATTGCCAATCCGTCTCCATTCCATTGCTCCCACCCCGTCTTCAAGCTTACGCTCTATATTTCTATAATATATATACGCCACAACAGTAAAAAAGCCTTCCTTACGGAAGACTTTCTTGCTTGTCATCTTTATTGTAACAGACTAAGTACGTTCGAACTGCTCTGGTTGGCCTGCGCCAGCATAGCCTGCGCGGCCTGCATGAGGATGTTGTTCTTGGTATACTCCGTCATTTCCTTCGGCATGTTCGCATCGCGAATCGTGGACTCGGACGCCTGGACATTCTCACTCGACGTCACGAGGTTCGAGGACGTCATCTCGAGACGAGCCTCAATCGCACCGATATCCGTCTGCTGGTCAAGCGCTTTCTGGATAGCATTGTCAAGCACGTTGACAGCCGCATTGGCCTGTTGCTGCGTGCCCACTCCCAAGGTTATGCCCGTCGAGCTCTTGAGTCCGAGTGCCTCGGAGCGCATATCGGTAAGACCGATGCGGATGGTCTGATTGGCTTTGGTCCCGACTTGCAAATTAATCGCATTGTCATTGGATTTATTGAAGGCCCGCACCGACTCCGTGAAGTTATCGAGAACGGAATTGACAGACTTCTTGATTTGCCCCTTCGAATCCTTGACACTGAACGTAATGCCCGACAGCTGATACTGCAAACCTGCCGAACCCGAGGAAATCGTAATGGCATTCTCGCGATTGGCCGTATAGACCGTATCGCCCGAAGCCGATATGCCGACCACATTGCCAGCGTCCACTGACAGCTTATAGGGAATCAAGGTGCCGACAGAATCCGCCAGCGTCGATGCCGCTGTACTAAGGGCTACGGTAAGCGTCGAACGAGCCGCTGTATAGGCAGAATCACGAACAGAAGTCGCTACAGCAATTGTAGACGACTGAACTGTTGAGGCTGAATTCACTATCGATACATATTGCGTTGAAGTTGATGTGTATACTGAAGAAGCATAATTATAATTTGAAAGTGCAGTACTAGCCGGAGCTGTTGCAGCAATCGCAGCCTGAATAGCGGCCTCCGTTGCGTACATAGACACACCTGTAACAGGATTTGCCATTGTAGAAAAAGCATCATAATACTGTTTATACAGTGCATAATTACTCGTTGCTGCACCATATGCACTATTCATAGTCGATAACGCCCCTTGCGTTACACCTTGATAAGTAACCGTAGCGTTGGTAACTGTAGAATTATACGTTGAACTAGCTGCACCGTAAGAACTTGCATACGTCGAATTTGCCGTAGCACGCGATGCATCATACTGCGCGTAAGCCGCCCGCATCAATGGATTGTTGCGGACATACGGGTCGCTGGCTTCGACCAAAGCACTATCAAGGGTTGTCGTATCATTGATATCCACATCGAAGCTATAGGTTTCTCCTTGGATCACATAGGATATCGTCAAGGTATCCGTCGTCTGGATATTGAGCCGCTCACCATTGCGGTTCTGCAAATCGACAATCCTGGTAGCGCCATCCGTATCTTTATGCAGGCTCTGATTCGTCATCGAGGTCTTGGTCGCACTACCCTCGGCCATCTTCGAGCCATCCACCAAAGTCTTGCCATTGTAGGTCACGTTGGCATTATCATCAATCTGGTCGATGGACTGATCGAGTTCCTTCTGGATTGTCGCCCGATCCGCATCGGTATTGCTGTCGTTGGCCGCATTGATTGCCTTTTCCTTCATCGTGCGCAGGATATCTACCGTAGAGCTCACCGCGCCTTCCGCGACCTTCATCAGGCTCACGCCATTTTGCGTATTGGCATCCGCCTGGTCCAGCGAACGCACCATAACCCGCATGCGCTCAGAAATCGAATAACCCGAAGCATCATCGGCGGCCGAATTGATTTTCATGCCGCTCGATACCTTTTGTAAACTTTTTGCCAATGCCGAAGAATTCTTGTTCAGTGTCCCTAAGGTTTGCACCGCCGACATGTTATTCTTAACCACCATTGCCATTATCGACACATCCTCCCTGATGAGCAGTCTGCCGACTACCTAGTCACATCCTCATGATAGCCCCGTCCATACCGTCCCTGTGGTTCCTCGAGGCTCATATACCCTTACCTCAAAGGGCGGTGGAAGCCCCCGCCCTCTACTGACAGATATTTCTAATCTATATATCGTCGAAAAGCCCGCTGTTCTTAATAGCCAGCGTAAACTTTCCTAGTTATATTTTACTATAAAACACGATATAAGAAAAGATACTACGAATCTATAATCGGATAGCTTCTTTCTCTACTGCAATAAACGCAGCACACCCGAACTATTCTGATTGGCCTGTGCGAGCATAGACTGCGAGGCCTGGGCCAATACATTTGCCTTAGTGTAGCCGGTCATCTCTTTTGCCATATTCGCATCGCGGATGGTGGACTCGGAGGCAACCGTTCCCTCGCGCTGTGATACGATGTTCTCTTCCGTCATTTTGAGGCGCATATTCTGCGCGCCCACCAGACAATTCGCCCCGATAAGATAATTCAGCGCCCTGTCCAAAAGCCCCTCTTCATCCTTGGAAATATGCTTGCCACTGCGGGTAGTACCTGCCCGATTACCCAATAACTCCTCACGGCTCTTGCTGGTCATCACATTGAACTCCGACCAATCCTGCGAACCGGGCTCATAGCCGAAGAGGTGGTCCAGCGTGGTCTGAGGAATCTTCAAATGGATATTCATGCTCGCATGATCGGTATGATGAATAATCAAATCCTTAGCATAAATCTTGCGCTCGCCAATCTCCACATTATCCCAAACACCATCGGCAATCTTGGCACCACCGACATTATAGGTATCGTCCCATTGATATTCGTAGAGAAGATTTCCATTCCTATCCGTTCCATAGCGCAGGTCATCGTCCGAAATCCTACGCTCATCATAAATAATCAATTTATCGCCATCGGCAATCAAGCGCATAAAGTGATTCAAATCCGGGTCACTCCCCGTAAGCTCCGGCGTTGCCTGGTCAACGATAGCCTGCACTAACGATGACGCATCCGTCACATTCGAGACATTGATATAGATATGCTTGATATCTTCCCCACCGGGATCAGCTTCCGGCCGTGGCCCCTCTGGCAAATCATCGGTAATAAAATGGAAATTAAACACCTGATTATCACAACTAGCACAATACGCACGAAAGCCCTTGTTGTTGAGGAAGTCCGGTATAGACAGATTGGGATTTTCTGTAAACCACTTGCCGTAGTCTAGTGTGTAGGAACGAAGCTGGCCTTGTGCTAAAAATAACTTCTCATTATTACCTGTCTTCCCATCAATAATTGCCTTAAAACTTACCCCTACCGTTTGACCGCTATTATCCGTCGCCTTTATAACACGACCATTGTAATAAGCATTGGACTTTAACTTTTCAGTAAATAACTCTGCAAAAGCATCTCCAATAGATTTACCATTGGCCACTGAAGTACGCAAATTATCTAAATCCAGTATCCTGTCCTTATTAATCTTATACATACTATATACAGGATCTGATGAACCGGAATCGATAAATTCAAAACAGTCATATTTATTTATACTAGAATAATTAAAGTGGGGATACTGTGCATAATACACATCTCTGGAATACATAATTGCTTTTCCTTTAAAATCATTAATTAAGGCGTCAACATCAGTATATCCAGATACATCTACAGTAGCGTAGGCATCCTTTCGAGAAGATGTACCATTTATCGCTGTTGTCGATAAATATTCATACGTTTTTCCCTCTATACCATCCGTTACTTTATAACGATTTCCATCTTTCCCTGCCATTCGTACTTCTAATGTCAATTGTCCATTACTTATCGTTGCATCGAAAGCTCCAAATCGAAAGGATCCGGAATAATCAACGCCCACTGAAGTTACACCATTCGGCGGTGTAGATTGAACAGCTGCACTATTCCCTGCCACAAACCTCAACATATACTTATAATTATCTCTTTCGATGGTTATTCCCGTATCCGCTACTACACCATTGAGACTAAATGTTGCCTTAGTACCAGGCTGAGGCGGCGCAGAGTCCGGATCTTGAGCATTCCCCCCCGATGGATTGGTACCACCAGAAAAATAACTGGGGCTACTAAAAAGACCTGTTGGCGAAGCCGTTGTCACCGTAGCCGTCGCACCAATAAGCTGTACCCCTCTTATGTCTTGGGAAGCCGTTAGATAATTTGCACCATTCGCATCTACACCATAATCAACATTATAGCCAGATTTAGCTTTAATAGCGGCCAATACATCTTGTATGGATTGGCAGACACTAATATCAATTTCAGTTCTATTCCCAGGAGGAATATAAATCGCACTGCTCTCAATCCTTCCTCCATATTCATGAGTACTACTAGGTGTTTTAGTTAGTACGAATACACCGCCACCTATCATCAAAGAGGTTCCATCCAACGAATCGACCGTATTATATGAACTATCAAAAGTAAACAGATGATCCGTTCCGCCTGTAAACGAAATCGCCGGCGAGAATCCCACACTATCTAACGTTGTCTGTTCTATCTTTGCCGGCTGGAATAAATCAAACGGCCCCGTAATGCCATTAAGCGTTGGATAGACGTTCGGAATTACGTTTATCATATTCATGGCATCACTGCCCTCGAGCAGGGAGGAATTGCTCTTGAGCACCCAGCTGCGGACGGTTTCTTCGACATGATCGCCTACAAGCAGCCGGACGCCGTTGTAGTTTGTCTCTTGGGCAATGTCTTCGATTTGCTGATAGGCGTGATTGATTTCCTTTTGGATGGTCGCACGGTCGACATCCGTGTTCGTATCGTTATCCGCATCGATGACTTTCTGCTTGATGGTCTTCATCAGTTCAATCTGTGACTGGATTGCTCCCTCGGCGACATTCAAAAGAGCCTGGCCATTCTGAACATTTTGTTCATCCTGGTCAAGCGCACGAATCCGTACCCGCATCCGCTCGGAAATCGAGTAACCCGACGCATCGTCGCCGGCGCCGGTTATGCGTTCGCCTAAGGCGAGTTTCTTGAGCTGCTTGGCTCCCTTGCTGATGTTTTTATTCAATTCGCCCAGCGTCATCATCGACGCACTGTTGTTGTTGATAATCATAGCCGCTCTTCCTTTGAAGCTATTTTTACAGACACCTCTATTATATTATCGTATTTTTTTCGCGAAATAATAAATACCACTACAAAAAAAGCCTTCCCAATGGGAAGGCTTTTGCCTCATCCGCCCCTTACGGGGCACCTTCCCCAAAAGGGAAGGCTTTATTCTTTTTCTAACGATGGCACTTTCGCCACGATGACGGCCATGACAATGGCAAGGCAGGCAAGGGATGCGCCGAGGCCGATCCAGCCGTTTGCGGTGATGCCGCCGACGGCGTAGCCGACCAGGCAGCAGGCAGCCACCGTCAGCACATAGGCCAGCTGCGTATCGACGTGGTCGATATGGTGGCACTGAGCACCGGCCGACGCGAGTATCGTCGTATCGGAAATCGGCGAAGCATGGTCGCCGCCGACAGCGCCGGACAGGATAGCAGCCACGCAAACCACGAGCATATTCGGATCAGCACCGACGACTGCCACGGCAATCGGGATCAAGATGCCGAACGTGCCCCAGGACGTGCCCGTCGCAAAGGCCAGGCCCATGGCCACGAGGAAGAAAATCGGCGGCAGGAACATGATCAGCGATGCATGGGCGCTGACGATACCACCGACAAAACCACCGAGGTTCAGATACTTGTCACTGCAAATGCCCGAAAGCGTCCACGCCAGGCACAGGATGAAGATAGCCGGCGTCATGGCCTTGAAGCCCCAGCCAAAGCTGTCACAGAATGCATTGAACGTGATGACACGGCGCGGCAGGTACAGCAGCCCCGTAAAGACAAAGGCGATGAACGAGCCGAGAACCAGCGATTTCGACGAATCGCAATCTGCAAAGGCATCGGCAATGCTCTTGCCCTCATGGATGCCGCCCGTATAGAGCATGCCGTAGACGCAGGCCGCAATCAGGACGATGAGGGGTAGCAGCAGATCGATGATCTTGCCATTGCCTTCCTCTTCATGCTTGATGCCCGTCGTGTCCTGATACTCCTTCGGAATCACGAAGTTCTCATTGCTCTCACGGACACTCTTGGCCATCGTACCATAGTCACGGCCCGTCCAGATGATGAAGACCATGAACAGCAGCGTCAGCCAGGCATAGAGATTGAACGGGATTGTCTGCAGGAACAGCGAGAACCCGTCGATGTCGCTGCCCTCCGGCAGCGAAGAGCCGACAGCAGCGGCCCAGCTCGATACTGGGGCGATGATGCAGATTGGTGCCGCCGTCGCATCGATGATATACGCGAGTTTCGTGCGCGCAATCTTGAACTTATCCGTCACCGGACGCATGACCGTACCAACGGTCAGACAGTTGAAATAATCGTCGATGAAGATGACCAGTCCCAAAAGCGCCGTGACCAGCGAGGCACTGCGCTTGCCGCGGATCGAACGCGCAGCCCACTCACCATAGGCGCGCGTCGCGCCGCTGCGCGTGATGGCTGCGACCAGGATGCCGAGGATGACGAGAAACACGAGGATATTGACGTTGCTGCCGACCTTATCGGCCATGACGGCAAACATCGTCAGGATCGACTCGATGATATTGCCCCCCGTGAAGAACATCGCACCCGAAAAGATGCCGATGATCAGGGACATGTATACTTCTTTTGTCCAGAGCGCCAGCGCAATCGTAATCAGTGGCGGCAGTACGGACCAGACGGATTCTGCCATGAACATAACCTACTTTCTGTTATACTTGTACATTTACAACATTACAATGCTTTGCTTGTTATTTTTCACGTGTACTATTGTATAACATTTTTTGCATAGTAGCAATAAAAAATTAAGCATTTTTTGCAATCTTGCTGAATTCGTCAGCAAGCTGCGCAAACTCAGCCAGCGACAACGTCTCGCCGCGGCGCGTCGGGTCGATGCCAGCACGCTCCATGGCATCGCGGACCTGCTCTTTCGGGAAGCCGCCACCGCAAAGAGCATTCGCCAGAGTCTTGCGGCGCTGGCCGAAGGCCGCCTTGACAACACGGAAGAACATCTTCTCCTCCATCACGTCAACGGCTGGCGTCTCACGTACCTTGCAGGCAATGACGACGCTGTCGACTTCCGGCGCGGGGATGAAGGAGCGCGGCGGTACATTGAGCACGATCTCGGGCTCGGTGTAGTACTGGACTGCTACCGACAGGGCACCGTACGTCTTGGATCCCGGGCCGGCGACCATGCGCTCAGCCACTTCCTTCTGCACCATCGTGACCATCCGCGTTATCGGCAGATGACGCTCCAAGAGGGCCATGAGGATTGGCGTCGTGATATAGTACGGCAGGTTGGCCGCCACCTTGAACGGCGCATCGCCCATGATGGCCGGGATATTGACCTTGAGGATATCGCCCGGCACGATCGTGACATTCTCATAAGCCTTGAGCGTTTCGGCGAGCACAGCCGGCAGCTTCTTGTCGAGCTCGACGGCTGTGACCTCGGCTCCAGCCTCGGCAAGGCCCTGCGTCAGCGTGCCGATGCCCGGCCCGATTTCGAGCACGCGGTCTCCCGGCTCGATTTCCGCCGCATCGACGATGCCCTGCACAATGCCCGCATCGATCAGGAAGTTCTGGCCGAGCTTCTTGCTCATGCGCAGGCCGAAGGCCTTGAGGATATGCGTCGTGACTTCACGGCTGGCAATCTTCGGCTGTATGGTTTCTCCACTCATTTCCCATCCTCCTTGTCAAGCTGTGCAACCGCAGCAGCAAATTCCTCCCGCGTCACGCCATAATGGTTGAGGCGCTTCAAAAACGTCTTGGCATTGGCAAAGCCCAGGCCCAGGATCGCACCGAGCCTTGCCCGGCGCTGGCTCGCATCAGCAGCCCCCGACAGGTTGTTCACGATGAGATCGGCACCGCTGAATTCATCCGTCGGCTCCCAGTCCAGCGTACGCACCTTCTCCAGTGCCTTGCGGATAGCATCGGGCTTGGCCTGCTCGATGCCAATATCGTCATTGTCCGTGGCATCCTCGACCGGCACAAAGGCATGCTTGGCCTCGGGGAAGCGGCGCGAAAGATAGGTGCGGATGCGCTCGCCAGCCGAGTCCGGGTCAGTCAGGATGATGATGCCGCGTTTCTTATAGGCCTGCTCGATATTCTTCAAGGCCTGCGGCTTGAGGTTGAAGCCCTCGGTGATGATGCAGTCAGCCTCGACGGCCTTGTCGATGGCGACAACATCCATCTTGCCCTCGACGACCAATACTTCTTTTATCATAAATACTCCTTACCTTCTATATTATAGACACGCCTGGACTGCAGCATAGACATCTGCATGGATGGCCTCGATTGCGCGCGGCTCGCCCTGCTGGCTGCAAGTCACCTTGGCCCAGCCATATTTAGCGGCCAGCTCCAGATAGGCAGCATGGCAGCGATGCAGATAATCCGTGTCCTGTTCGTGGATGTCCTTTGCCGTTCCCGTTTCCTTGGCCCGCGCCGCGATGAGCTTATCCGCCACCGCCGGGTCCATATCAAGGAAGACGACCTTGTCAGGTACCGGCAGGCCGAGCTTCACGAACTCGAAATCCCAGAGCCAGTCAAGGAACGCAGCTCGCTCCCCCTCATCGGTGAGCTTGACGGCCTGATGGACCATATTGCTTGTCGTATAGCGGTCAGCCAGGATGATGCCGCCCGCATCGTAAAAGTCCTTCCACTTCATGCGGAAAGAGGCATAGCGGTCCACAGCGAAAAACGTCGATGCAGCAAACGCATTGACATCCTCAGCATGACCGCCGAAATCGCCGCGCAGGTACATGCGCACGAGCATCGACGAATCCGCCGCGTAGTCCGGGAACTCGATGCGGCGCACTTCATGACCATCACGCACGAGGTGCTCGTAAAGCGCCTTGGTCTGCGTGGCTTTGCCTGAGCCGTCACCGGCTTCTATAATGATGAGTTTTCCTTTGCTCACGATTCTTTCACTACTTTCAATGTCTTCAGATTGGTATCCTGCGGACCTACCACTTTGAGACCGAGCTCCTGCATCGCCCGGATGTAGTCAAGGCTTGCCTGATCGATCCTGTCTCCCGGAGCCAGTATCGGGATGCCCGGCGGGTAGAACATCAGCTGCTCGGCAGCGATGCGGCCTGCCGCCACGGGGAACGGAACCAGCTCATAGGCAGCAAAGAATGCCTCCCGCGGCGTCATGCCCAGTGCCGGCACGGCAGGCATAGCCGCCGGCACCGAAAACTGCGCCTTGCCCTGGAACCTGGCTGCCAAAGCCCGCAAAGCATCCAGCAGCACACCAGTCTCATGCTCCGTGTCGGCATACGAGATGATGAACAGGAGATTATACGCATCAGAAAGCTCGCACTGGATCTTGTACTCATGGCGCAGGATCTCCTCGGCCTGGGGCCCGCTGATGCCCAGCCCGCGCAGGCTGACCGTGACCTTCGTGAGGTCAAGTCCTGCGGCGCCCTCCGTCTGCAGGTAGTCGGCCCCAAAGGACCACAGGCCATCCACCGCATTGATATCCCGGCGGAGCTTCTCGGCCAGCTGCACAGCGCGGCCAATCCTTTCCCGGCCAACCTCAGCCAGCTGCAAGCGCGCGATATCGAGAGAAGCCAGCAACAGCTGGTTGGGGCTTGTCGATTGCAGCAGGCTCGCCGCCTGGCGCACGCGCTCCTGATCCACCCGCGGCCCCTTCACGAGCAGCAGCGAGGTCTGCGTCATGCTGCCGGTGATCTTGTGCGTGCTTTGCGCCGCCATATCGGCACCAGCATCGATGGCCTGCAGCGGCAGCTTGTCCGAGAATTTCAGATGCGGCCCGTGGGCCTCGTCGACGAGCAACAGCATATCATGCGCATGCAGTTCGTCGGCGATGGCCTGCAAGTCCACCGTGACGCCATAATACGTCGGATAGACAAGGGCCAAGGCCCTGGCCTCGGGATGGGCAGCAATTACCTTCTTGATGTCGCTAAGGCGCAGCCCCATGGCAATACCGAGCCTTTCATCAATCTCTGGCTGGATGAAGACAGGCCTTGCCCCCACCAAGATGATGCCGCCGATCAGCGAACGGTGCGCATTGCGCGGCACCAGCACAGTATCGCCGGGCATCAGCGCCGCCATCAGCATCGTATGGATAGCACCGCTCGTGCCATTGATCATGAAATACGCCGCATCGGCACCGTAGAGATCCGCGGCCAGCTCCTGCGCTTCGCGGATGCACATCGTCGGCTCATGGAGGTCGTCAAGCTCCTCCATCAACGAGACTTCTTCGCGCAGCCCCTCCGCGGTGATGAGCTTCCTGAGCAGCGGATGCGCGCCGAGTCCCTGCTTGTGCCCTGGCGTATGAAAAGCGAGAGCGCCGTCTCGCGCGTAGGCCTGCATGGCCTCCGCAATCGGCGCTCTTAGCTGATTGAGTTTTGTCTGTTTATCCGTCATTTCCTTCTGCCCTTGTCCGGTGTCTTGATGGCCTTGACCTTATCCACGCTGGGAGCGGGGATCTTGCTCGGCACGCGCAGATGGACGCGGGTCCCCTTGCCGGGCTCCGAGACGATGTTGAGATCCGCACCGATGATCTTGGCGCGTTCCCGCATGCCCATAAGACCGAACTGGCCTACATGCTCGGCATCTTCGTCAAGGATCTCATCCGCATGATCCATGTCGGGGATCTCCGGCTCAGCCTCGGCATCAAAGCCGCTGCCTTCATCCTGGACGAGCACCGACAAAGCCTGCGGCGTATAGAGCAGGCGTAGCCGCGCCTTATCCGTACCAGCATGATGGGCCACATTGTTGAGTGCCTCCTGCACGATGCGGAAAATCGCGATCTCCACATGCTTGGGCAGCTCATAGGCGTTGCCATCGATGCTGAACTCCGTCGAGAGGACACCGCGCGACGCCAGCCGTCCGACCAGCTGGTTGAGCGCCGGCGCAAGGCCCAGATCATCCAGCGCCATCGGCCGCATGTCAAAGATGACCTGCCGCACATTGACGAGGCAGTCGCGGATCTGCTGGCGCAGTTCGCGCAGCGTGTTCTTGGCCTCCTCCGGGTCGTAGTCGATGAGCTTCTCGGCAATCGAGGTCTGGAAGATGAGGTTCGCCAGATCCTGTGCCGGGCCATCGTGGATCTCACGGGAAACCCGATAGCGTTCTTCCTCCTGGGCCTTGATGATGCGCGCACCGACGAACTTATCCTTCTGCACGGCCTCGATTTTCCAGACGACACCGCTGACCTGGGAGCTCAGATACGAGAGCACCGAGCCGATGGCCAGGGCCAGGTGCTCAGCCTGTACGAGCATGACCTGCAAGTGGCGCAGGCGCAGCTCCAGGCGATCGCGCTGCTGGCGCAGATTCTGCTCCTTCTCGCGCTGCACGCCGAGCTCTACCTGCACATTCTTGACCTGCTCATAACATTCGCGGATCTTCTCCTCCGAATAGTCCTGGAAATTGCTGCTGACCTGCACGAGCTTCTGCTTCTCCCGCTGCTCCTGCTTCACCAGGTCATCCACGCGGTCGATGGTCTGCTGCGCCTGCTTCTTGAGCTCCTGAAGCTGCTGCTTGCTGCTTTCCACCTCGGCGCGCGCCGTCTCATATATATCAAAGATCTGTGATTTGTTATCCTCGATGGTATTGATTGTATTGGTCAGAATACTCTTGAGCGAATCGGTCTTCAATCCGCCCGCCCCGTTCAGCAGGGCTTCCTCTTTGAGGGCTGACATACGACGCCTCCATTCTCACGCCAGTGTGTTACTTATTGTGACGCTTGCCAAGCCAACGGATCACGCCGAGGCCCAGCAGGGCTCCCGCCAGGATATAGAGATCCGTCAGGCGGAACAGGGAATCGACCCCATTGTCCTGGATCTTCGCATAGATTGCGCCCACTACCAGCAGCACCACCAATACATTCGAGATGGCCTTGCCATGCTGTTTCCAAAAAGAAATCGTACTCACCTCCCGGCCATGACGTACACGACCCCCAAAATACTCTTACTTATAAATTTTACTATGAAAGTTACAGAAGTCAAGGGAGACTTGCTTTTATCGTTAAATACCTTTAAAATATATAGAGTGCCTCCACACGGTACATTCCAACTAGCGAAAGGTGATTCAACATGAGCATTTTTTCTCGTTTCTTGCCGAAAAGGAAACCGGTAGAAATAAAGAACAACATGCCGAAAGAAAAGGCCACCATCCGAAAGACTTTCGGCATCTACTGCCACAGCCATCACAAGACATCGGGCGATAAACTCTGCCCGCAGTGCCAGGCCCTTCTGGCCACGGTCATGACGAAGATGAACCGCTGCCCCTATGGCATCACGAAGCCGATCTGCGACCGCTGTGACCGCACGGTGCAGTGCTTCGGCTCCAAGCAGGCGCAGGAGTTCCTGCACATCATGGGGTCGAGCCAGAAGCGCATGTTCTTCTCCCACCCCATCATGACTGTCAAGCACAAGCTGGCCAGCATGGGCGTCGATTATGCGAAATACCAGCAGGCCAAGAAAATCGACGATAAGGTCAAGGCCAAAGAAGAGGCTTCCAAGAAACGCGCCAAAGACCGCAAGGCAAAGAAATAATCCAGCAATATAAAAAACCTTCCCACGGGAAGGTTTTTTTGTTGCTGGATCCATTATTTCACCAAGCGAAGCTGCGGACGGCTGCTGGCCGCTTCCTGGCCAGGCTTGCCCTTGACGGCTTCCATCTTCCTGCCGGCCGCGTCACCGTAATCCGGCGCACGGCCATGGTCGCAGATATTGAGCAGCATCCCCATGGCAATCATCGTGACCAGCAGCGATGAGCCACCATAGCTGATGAAGGGCAGCGGCACGCCGACGACGGCGAACATGCCACCGACCATCGCAAGGTTCGCCAGCGCCTGGCCAAGAATCAAGAGCATGATACCCATGGCCAGGATCTGGCCGAACTCATCGGCCGCACGGTTGGCAATGCGGACACAGAAGAAAATCAACAGGGCAAACAGCAAGAATACCATCAAGGCACCGACATACCCATGCTCCTGGCAGAAAATCGCAAAAGCGAAATCCGTATGTGCCTCGGGCAGATACTCGTACTTGCTGACGCCATCGCCCAGGCCCATGCCCCAGAAGCCCCCCGAGCCGATGGTCGAGAGCGACTGCACCGTCTGATAGCCGATGCCCTGGGCATCCGACCACGGATCGAGCATGATGCGCACGCGGTTCAGACGATACGGCTGCAGCGTGATAAGGCCGACAACGCCCAACGGAATGGCGAGCAGTACGCCCTTGGTCATCGCCGGCGTCATGCCGACGACAAAGGCCATGATGAGCGGCACGCCCAGGATGATGCACGCCGTTCCCATATCAGGCTCCAGCTCCGTAAGGCCAGCCATCAACACGATCAAGGCAAACTGCAGGTTCATGACACTTGCGGGCCGGCCAGCCTTGACCTGCACCGACAGGATTGCAGCCGCCAGCATCAGGCTCACGAGCTTGGCAAACTCCGCTGGCTGGAAGCTCAGCGGGCCGACGCCCAGCCAGCGCCGCGCACCGTTGACGCTCATGCCCACCACGAGCACCGCCGCCAGCGCCAGTATCATGCCGATCAGCAGCATCGGCATCCAGTCTCGCCAGCGCCGGTAGTTGACCTTGCGGCAGATGACAAAGGCGATGAACCCGACCACCAGCCAGACTGCGTGACGGATCAGGAAATAATACGGGTTCTCATAATCCGTCGTCGCAATGACAAAGCTTGAGCTGAATACATTGATTGTCCCAAGAACAATGAGGATAATCATGATGACAAGGATGGGCTCGGCATCGTTGTTCCACATGGTCTTCCTTATCCGCATGACATAGCCCCCTTACGGAAAGATAACCTCACAGCGGTTGATCTTCTCGCCGAAGCCGCTGAACTTGCGTTCATATTCCGTCATGATATTGTCCGGACGGTTCTCAGCATGAAGGTCAAACGACACATCACGCGTCGGCAGGCCTGCCTCCTCGAACTGCTCCAGCGAGAAATCAAACAGCGGACGATTATCGGTCTTGAAATGCAGCTCGCCTGGCTTCTTGAGCAAACGGCGGTACTTCTCCAGGAAACCGACATGGGTCAGGCGGCGTTTCGCATGACGCTTCTTCGGCCAGGGATCGCAGAAGTTGATGTAGAAGCGGTCAACTTCCTCCTCGCCGAAGATTTTCTCGATGTTGTTGATATCAAACACCAGCAGGCGGACATTCTTGAGTTCCTTCTCCGCAATCTTCTTGGCTGCCGAATAGAGGACATCCTGCTGGGCCTCGATGCCGATGTAGTTGATATCGGGGTTGCGCTCAGCCAGCTGGCTGATGAAATCGCCCTTGCCCGTACCGAGCTCGACATGCAGCGGCGCCTGGCGGCCAAAGATCTCCGCCCACTTGCCCTGCTTTTCCTCACCGATTTCCTGGTCACGGCTGATGACAAACGCATCAAATTCATGGATGGCCTCATCCACCCACGGTTTTCTTCTTAAACGCACGTTGTTGCTCCTTTAGCTTTACTTCTTTTCCAATCCGTATTTCTTCAGATAACGATACAGCGTCACGCGGCTGACATTCAAGAGATTCGCCAGACGGCTGACATTGCCGCCCGCAGCCTGCCAGGCCTTGACGAATACTTCCTTGTCTTCCTTCCACTTGTTGTCCGGCTTGACATCGCCCATGAGGCTGATGTCGTTCGGCCGGATGGTCTTGCCCGGCGTATTGAAGAAGGCATACTCCAGAACGCTCTGCAGCTGTTTGATATTGCCCGGCCAGTCGTAGTCCTCAAGCACCTTCTCCGTCGCCGGCAGGATCTCCTTCGGCTCCATCTGATGCTGCTCGGCCAGCTCCTTGACGATATGCTGGGCCAGCTCGGGGATATCCTCGCGGCGGCTCCGCAGAGCCGGCACGCGTACGATGCTGCGGCTGACGATCTCATAGAGCTCGCGGGCGAACAGCCCGCGCTCGGTCAGGCGCTTGAGGTCGCTGTCGCAGGCAGCGATGATGCGCACATCGATCGTGCGCTCCACATTCTCGCCGACACGGCAAGCCTTGCCCGTCTCCAGGGCCTCAGCCAGCTCCAACGCAATGTTCTTCGGCAGCTTCTCGATCTCATCGAGGAACAGCGTACCACCCGAAGCCAGCTCGAGACGGCCTTGATGGCTGACTTCCGGATTCAGCATGACGCCGAAAAGCTCCTGCTCCAGCAGCTCCGGCGTCGTGTCGCCGCAGCGCAGCGTGATCAGCGGACCAGCTGCCCGCGCACTTGCCTGATGGATGCCATGCGCCATGCGCTGCTTGCCCGTGCCGGCCTCGCCCTGGATCAGGACATGGTGGTTGTTCTTGGCCACGCGGCCCGCTTTATTGCGGACACTCAGGAACGTCGAGCCGTCACCGACCATCGAGTTGAGGCTGTACTTGGCCGTATAGCCAGCGGCATGGGCCACGAGCGTGCGCAGATCCTCGATCGGCATCGATACAACCACGACGCTCTGCACGGCCTGGTCTTCATCGCGCTCCAACGGCACGACGGTCGTGATGTCCTCATAGGTCTTAGCCGGCGTGATCCAGGTGACTTCCTTGTTGTAGGAAGGCACACCGCGGAAGCCCTTGTAGATAGGCGTATGCTGATAGTTCATGATGACATCGTTGAGATTCTGCGTATGGCGGCTGCCATCGCCCTTCTTGGCACCGATGCCTTCAAGGCGCGTATGGCCGAGCTGGTTCGCATAGGCGACCTCGCCCCCCGGCATGACATGGTAGACCGCAAACGGCGTCGCGTCAAGGATGGCCTCCTCGGCCTTGATGCGCAAAGACTCGGTCAGATGCTGCTCCAGTGCCGTCCGCATCGTCAACAGCAGTGAGATGACTGCATCCTGCGGCATCGCGATCTGCTCCATCGATACCAGCGTGATGATGTAGTGGAACTCACCATTGACCTTGACCGGCGCCGAGCAGGCATCACCGAGCTGGCACTCTTTGACCCACATCTCCGGGCCAAACATCCAGAAGGGCGTCTGATGCTCATAGGCGATGCAGATGGACGAGGTACCGACCTCCTCCACGCCAACGCGCGTGCCTTCGATCTCGCCCGGCGTCATCTGATAGAACGGCAGCGAATAGCTCTTGAGCACCGTGCAGTCAGCGTCGACCAGCAGCAGGCTCAGGTTGTACTCCTGGAAGAACTCGCGGATGCCCTCACTGAGCTTACTCAGATAGTCGATGGCATCGCGGTGCTTGTTCTGCAGCTCCAGGAATTCCTCCTTGGACATCTTGCGTTCAATCTTCATCGTATCCCGGTTGATGCCCAGTTCCTGGCTCCGTTCCCAGGACTCGGCCACCCAGGGATGTACATTGGGATCTAATATGCCGTCTTCCGTGAATTTCTGATAATAAGCCTCGAGTTTGCTTCTGCTGCGATGCTCTCTAATCATAGCTCAGCCTCCTGTAAATCATTTATTTTCTCCCTGGTACGCGCCAGGTTCCATGTGTTTCGCAAATTATCGTAACTTACATTTTACCAAGCATTGGGTCATCCTGCAATTACTTTTGACCTTTTTGTGTACATTTTTCCAGTTTTTTATTGCCAAGTGCATACATCTCTTCGAGAGAAGAAGCCTCGGTGTCAACGGTCACGCTGCAGCGCACCGTCATCTCCACGAGCTGATGATGGATCTCATAGCTGCCGCAGAGCTGCTTCATCATGGCCGCCACGCGGTTTTCCAGCTCACCAGCCCGCTCGAAATAGCTCAGCACACCGAAGTCAGCCCCTTTGAGGCGCGCCAGCGAACACTGCTTGCCACAGCTCTCCCGCAGCCTGTCAGCGGCCACCCGCAGATACGAGTTGGCGATCCGCACCCCACGCTGCTGGCTGATCTCACCATACTCGCCGAAGCGCAGCAGGATAAGGCCGAAATGGCGCTCGTGGAACTCCATCTGCTCCACATAGCCCACAAAAGTCTCCGCCAGCCCGCGCCGGTTCATAAGGCCCGTGATCATATCCATGCGCACGCTGCCCGTGATATCCTGGATGCGGCTGCGCAGATTCTCGGCATCCATGAAGTAGCCCATGAGACCGACGATCCTACCCTTGTCGTAGATCGGCCACTTGTTACAGACGATGGGGTGCACCGTCCCCTTGATGATGCAGCTGCCAGGCGCATCATGCACCTCAACGCCCTTGGCGATGACATCGAGTTCATCGCTCTTATAGGGCTGGTTGTCGATATGCCAGTGCATCTCCTCATCGTTCTTGCCCACGATATCATCGAGGGATGGCAGCCCATAATAGTCGAGGAAGGACTGGCTGACCCCGACGAAGCGCCGATCGGCATCCTTCCAGAAATAGCAGTCCGTAGTGTGTGCCATCAGCGTGCGCCAAAGCAGTGCCTGCTGCTGCTGCCTGCGCCCTGCCTGCGAGAAGCGCTCCTGCACCTCCAGGTCCTTCCCCACGATCTGCATGAGGGTCTCTGTAAGCGCAGGGTCCTCCAGATTGGCCCGCTTGACACAGAGCACCACCAGCGGATCCTTCACCCCTCCTTCCGCAAACCAGTCGAACTGCTTCCAGCTATACAGACCATCCCGGTCCTTCGTGCGGAAGAAGCCCTCAACGAATCCCTGCGGACTTTCCTTGATGCGCTGCCGCACATCCATACCGCCGACAAAATCCAGATACCTCTGCCGGTCTTCCGGATGCATCATCTCATCGAGCATCTTCTGCCGGTACGACAGCAGATCATACCAGTGACGCTCCCCCGCCTTGCCGGTCACCTTGGAGAACAGCAAGGGCTCGGCACAATCCTTGGCAAAATCCAGCACGACGATATCGTCAAACAAGACACTGACATCGCGCATGACACGATCCAGCCGCTGCTCGGCGACGCGCTCCGCATCGGCTGACAGATTGATAAGCGTCGCACGGTACAGGTATTTGTTCGCATACTCCACCACCGGCTCGAACTTCAGCATGAGATATTGGCCCCGGTTGGCATAGAACATCACATCTTCTGTCTTATGCCGCTTCAGCTTCTCCACGAACTCCCGCAGCCGCAGATGCAGCGGCGAGAATCTTGAATTGACCGTACGCTCGAGCTGCACCAAGCCGTGGATCTCCAGTCCATTCAGCTGCTCATAGAAGGCCACATTGGCGAACAGTACTTGGAAATTCCGGCCGTCGTCCTCCACGATGGCCGTGGGCTGATCGGTGATCAGATTGATGCGGCCGGCCTGGTCGTAATAATGCTGCCAGTCCAGCGAAGCAATCTTCATGCCCTTGCTGATGATATTGTCGATGGATTCCTGATAAGGCAGCGGCTTGCCGAAGAAATAGCCCTGCACCTTCTCGCAGCCGATGCTGCGCAGAAACTCGAACTGCTCCTCCGTCTCGACCCCCTCGGCCAGCGTCTGGATGCCGATCTTCTTGGCCATATCCACCGTGGAGGTCAGGATCGCCTGCGAACGGTCATTGAACGACGACAGGAACATCATATCGAGCTTGATTTCATCAAAATGATAATCCTTGAGCACATTGAGGGACGAATAGCCGCTGCCGAAATCATCCATCCAGACCTGATAGCCGGCATCGTGGAACTTCTGGATCTCCCCCTGCATGTGCACCCCATTGTCAAACAGCATGCTCTCAGTGATCTCGATGTGGATCATATAGCGTGGAATCCGGAACTCCGTCACCGCCGCCTCGATGTCGGCAAAGATGTTGCAGAGCAGGAAATCCAGCCGCGACAGATTGAAGGATACCGGCACAACGACGATATTCTTGTCCATGCGCTCGCGCATGAGCCGGCAGGTCTCCCACGCCATATACGCATCAAGCTTGTGGATCTGGCCGCTGTCCTCCAGCGCACTGATGAACTGCCCTGGATTCAGCATGCCATAGATGGGATCTACCCAGCGCGCCAGCACCTCCATGCTGCAAAGCTCCTTGGACAGCGTCCGCACGACCGGCTGGTAGTAGAGCTTGACCCACTTGCGCTCCAGCGCCATATCGATATGGCTCGTGACATACTCATAGATCTCCAGCTGGCGGTGGATGTCCTCAGAATAATACTGCACCGAGCTGCCGACCTTGTTCTTGATGCTGTCGCAGGCGATCTTGGCATAGTCCAGCGCCACGATTGTCTGTACCTCCCGCTGCTCAGGGATGGCATAGACGCCCGCCTTCATCTCCAGCAGCAGTTCATCGCTCAGTGCCTTGATGGCCTCCCGGACCTGTGCAAGTTTTTCCGTCACACCCTCTGCCTGGGTCAGGATGCCAAAGTGATCGTTGTTGAGCCGCGTCAGCAGATCCTGCGGGAAATGCAGCGTGAGGATGCGGCCGATATTGCGCAAGCATTCGTCGCCGGCAGCCAGCCCATAGCGGACATTGTAATGCTTGAAATTGCGCACGTTGATGAAGACGAGCACCATGGGCCGCGGCAGGGGACTGCGGCGCAGATTGGCCAGCAGCGACTCCGTCGCCTCGAGGAACAGCCGCATGCTCATGAGCCCCGTCACGCGGTCGTGCTCATACTTCTGCGACTTCACTTCCACATCGGCAATGAAGACATAGTAAAGCGGCCCTTCCTCCGGATCGTCGACCAGACGGCCAAAGTCCTCGATATAGCAGGTATTCCCCTTTTTTGTCGTGATGAAATACGTCACATGATCGAAACGGTTGTCATGCTGGCCTACCTGATAGGCAATATCCTTCTCGACGCCCTCGAGCTCATTGCGGTTGACCATTCCCTGGAAGCTGCCGCCGACATACGCATAGAACTCTTCATAGCTCTCGCACTCGAAAAGCCTCAGGACCTGCTCGTTGGCATATAATATTTCCTCAGCCGCGTCCGCCCGGTAGATGAAGAATCCCCCCGGCAGGTAATCCGCCTTGGCTGCCAATTTCTTCCCTAATGCTTCGCTATCCATATAGCTACCCTCTAACTCTTTCCGGCACATTCGTTCACATCATTACCTATATCATTCGCCTCGAACGCGTTATTTCCTGCCCCGCCGCCAAAATAGCCGTAACCCTGTAAACCATGATTTGTCTCGTCCAATCATCTCATGGTATAATGGATATGTTTGATTTCATCGCAAAGGAGTTTTCGCTTATGGCCAAACAATACAAGAAACTGCAAAACAAAGTCTATCCCAAGAAAAAAGCTGACGACAGCAAGCCGCAGGAAAAAATCGGCAAGGACTATCTGCTGCTGGGCATCATCGCCTTCATGATCGTCATCACCCTTGCCGGCTGGGAATACCTCACCAGCCTCAACCGCTGGATGTACGTGCTGCTGACCTTCTCGCTGTCCATGACCTATGTCTTCCGTCATGCCAAGATCTCCGAGAACGCCAAGATCTACGTGAACCGCGCGAGCCTTGCTTCGATGGGCCTTGCCATCGCCATGTTCCTGCTCGAGCTTTATAATAAGTACGCCAACTGATCCGTTCTGCGCACCAAAAAAGAGCTATCCAACGATAGCTCTTTTTGTGTGCCTTATTCCTGGAATTCCGTCTTCGTCGCACGCAAGCGGGCCATAGCACGCTGCATGGCAAGCTGGGCGCGCTCGACGTCGATGTTCTTCGCCTCAGCGGCTCCCTGATGGAACTCATTCAGACGCGCTTTCGCACGGGCCATAGCATCCTTCGCGCGGTTGATGTCGATGTCGATCGGCTGCTCAGCAGCAGTCGCCAGCACCGTGATCTTATCCGGCGTGACCTCCATGAAGCCACCAGCCACCGCGATGAGCTGCTCATCACGGTCGGAGCCTAAGCGCACGCGCATAGCGTGCGGCACGAGGCCCGTGACCAGCGGGGCATGTTTCGGCAGGATGCCGAGCTCGCCGCCCGTGGAACGGACGATGAGCATGCTGATGTCTGCGGAGTAAACAACTTTATCCGGAGAGACAATCTCTAGCTTGATAGTCGCCATAGATTATTCCTCCTCTTTGATCTTCTTAGCTTTCTCCACAGCTTCGTCAATCGTACCTACCATGTAGAACGCATTCTCCGGCAGGTCGTCATATTTACCCTCGAGGATTTCCTTGAATCCACGGACCGTCTCCTTGAGCGGAACGTATTTGCCCGGCGAGCCCGTGAATACCTCAGCAACGTGGAACGGCTGCGAGAGGAAACGCTGGATCTTGCGCGCACGGGATACTGTGAGCTTATCCTCTTCGGAGAGCTCCTCCATACCGAGGATGGCGATGATATCCTGCAGCTCTTTGTACTTCTGCAGGACAGCCTGTACGCCGCGAGCGACTTCATAGTGCTCCTGGCCCAGGACTTCCTGGTTCAGGATACGGCTCGTGGAATCGAGCGGGTCAACGGCCGGATAGATGCCCAGCTCAGCGATCTGACGGGAAAGAACCGTCGTCGCATCGAGGTGCGTGAACGTACCTGCCGGAGCCGGGTCCGTAAGGTCATCGGCCGGGACATAGACTGCCTGGACCGACGTGATGGAACCCTGTTTCGTGGACGTGATACGCTCCTGCAGAGCACCGATATCCGTGGTCAGCGTCGGCTGGTAACCTACTGCCGACGGCATACGGCCGAGCAGTGCGGATACCTCCGAACCTGCCTGGATGAAACGGAAGATGTTATCGATGAACAGCAGCACGTCCTGATGCTGGACATCACGGAAGTACTCAGCCATCGTAAGTCCCGTCAGAGCAACGCGCATACGTGCTCCTGGCGGCTCATTCATCTGGCCATAGACGAGAGCCGTCTTGTCGATGACCTTCGACTCCTTCATCTCGCCCCAGAGGTCATTACCCTCACGGGTACGCTCGCCGACACCGGCAAATACCGAGTAGCCGCCGTGCTCTTTCGCGATGTTATGGATGAGCTCCATGATGAGGACCGTCTTGCCGACGCCTGCGCCGCCGAACAGACCGATTTTACCACCGCGGGCATACGGAGCGATGAGGTCAACGACCTTGATGCCGGTCTCGAGGACCTGCGTGCTCGTCTCCTGCTCATCGAACTTCGGAGCCGGACGATGGATTGGCCAGGATTCCTTGTTGCCGACCGGCGTCGGATCATGGTCAACCGTCTGGCCCAGAACGTTGAAGATACGGCCGAGAACTTCATTGCCGACCGGAACCGTGATTGGAGCGCCCGTATCAACGGCCTCCATGCCACGGGTAAGACCATCGGTAGAGCTCATAGCGATGCAGCGGGTCACGCTGTCGCCGAGGTGCTGCATGACCTCGACCACAAGGTCGATTTCTACTTCACCAGCTTTGCCCTTGATGGTGACTGCATTGAGAATCTCCGGCAGTTCGCCCGCCGGGAATTCGATATCTACGACAGGTCCGATGACCTGTACGACTTTACCTTTTGTTGCCAATGGTAAACCTCCTAACGATGCTCTTATTTCAGAGCTTCGGCGCCGCCAACGATCTCGGTGATCTCGTTGGTGATGCCTGCCTGACGTACCTTGTTGTAGTAGAGGTCCAGCTTGCTCATGAGTTCTTCCGCGTTATCCGTCGCATTGCTCATCGCATTCATGCGGGAGCTCAGCTCAGATGCTGCCGACTGCAGCAGCGCCGCGTAGACCGTCGTATACAGATACTGGGGAAGCATGAAGCCAAGCACCGTAGCCGCATCCGGCTCATAGATGTACTCGGCATGTACCCCCGTCTCACCGCCTGCCTCGGACTGGAACGGCAGCAGCTGAACTGACTGCGGCTCACAGCTGATGGCAGAGATGAACTTCGTATAGACCATCTGCACTTCCCGATATTCACCGGACTTGAAGCGCTCTACAATATCTTCGGCAATATTGCGTGCATGTTCAAAGGACGGACGCTCGCTAATGCCAATGAAGCTCTGGACGACCTCGTAGCCGCGGTTCTTGAAGTGTGCAACACCCTTGCGGCCTACCACGACGAGATCCGTATCATCCTTCGATTCCACAATGGCTTCTACTGCTTTGCAGGCATTGCTGGAATAAGCGCCAGCCAGGCCCTTGTCGGCCGTGACCAGCAGGATGAGCTTCTTGCCATCCTTATGGGTCTCGAGAAGCGGATGCGAGAAATCCGTACCGGCATTGGCAGCGATTTCCTTCACAACCTCCATAACCTTCTCAGCATAGGGACGATTAGCGCTGGCTGCCTCCTTTGCATGACGCAAACGCGAAGTCGCAACCATGTTCATGGCACTCGTGATCTGCTTGGTACTCTTTACGCTTTTGATGCGCTGGCGAATATCCTGTAAACTAGCCAAAAAGAATCACCTCGCTGTCTTATGCCATTTTGTATGTGATGGTTTCCTTGAACTCCTCAATTGCCTGCTTGAGCTCTGCCTCGATTGCATCATCCAGCTTCTTCTGCTCGGCAATCTTGCGGCCGATCTCCGGATGCTGTGCATGCATGAACTTCAGGAAATCTGCATGGAACTCTACGACCTTCTCTACCGGGATGTCAACAAGGAATCCCTTGACAGCCGTATAGATGACCATGACCTGATCCTGTACCAAGAGCGGGCTGTACTGCGCCTGCTTCAGCGTCTCTACCATGCGGGCACCGCGGTCGAGCTGAGCCTTCGTAGCCTTGTCGAGGTCGGAAGCGAACTGCGAGAAGGCAGCCAGCTCACGATACTGGGCAAGGTCAAGGCGCATCGTACCAGCGACCTGCTTCATCGCCTTGATCTGCGCCGAACCACCGACACGGGATACGGACAGACCGACGCTGATAGCCGGACGGATACCGGAATAGAACGAGTTCGTCTCGAGCATGATCTGGCCATCGGTGATGGAGATGACGTTCGTCGGGATGTAGGCAGATACGTCGCCGGCCTGCGTCTCGATGATCGGCAGAGCCGTGATGGAACCGCCGCCGAGCTCGTCGCTGAGTTTTGCCGCACGCTCCAAAAGGCGGGAATGCAAGTAGAATACATCGCCCGGATAAGCCTCGCGCCCCGGCGGTCTTCTGAGCAGCAGGGACATAGCACGATAAGCAGCTGCGTGCTTCGTAAGGTCATCGTATACGCAGAGGCAGGCTTTGCCCTGATACATGAAGTGCTCAGCCATGGCAACACCGGCATACGGAGCCAGATACTGCAGCGGAGCGCTGTCTGCCGCCGTAGCTGCGACGACGATCGTATACTTCATAGCGCCAGCCTCTTCGAGGGTCTTGACGACACGGGCAACCGTCGATGCCTTCTGGCCGATAGCCACATAGACGCAGATACAATCCTGGTCATGCTGGTTGAGAATCGTGTCAACGGCGATAGCCGTCTTACCGATACCACGGTCACCGATGATGAGCTCGCGCTGGCCGCGGCCGATCGGTACGAGCGCATCGATTGCCTTCAGACCAGTCTGCAGCGGCTCATGGACCGATTTACGGTCAGCGATGCCCGGTGCATGATACTCAACCGGACGCATCGTCTCTGCTTTGATCTCACCCTTGCCATCGATTGGACGGCCGATAGCATCGACAACGCGGCCAATCATAGCTTCGCCAGCCGGCACCTGCATAATTTTGCCCGTGCGCTTGACCTGCGAGCCTTCTTTGACCTTCGTCTCACCGCCTAAGATAACGGCACCGACATTGTCCTGCTCAAGGTTCAGGACCAGACCATATACATCATTGCCGAAATCGAGCAGCTCGCCAGCCATAGCCTTCTCAAGACCATGGATATGCGCGATGCCGTCACCGATTTCGATAACCGTGCCAACATCATCCACATTGAGATCAACGTTATAGTTCTTGATCTGGTTTTTGATGATGGCTGTTATTTCTTCCGGATTCATTTTCATAACTTCGCTGTCACCCCAGTTTCATCACTTGTTCGCCAGTAATTCTTTTTTCAGCGTTTCGAGGCGGCCGGCAACACTGCCATCGATGCGGCGGTCACCGATCTTGACGACCACACCACCGATGATGTCTTTGTCTTCATGGAGACGAAGCTCCACTTTCTTGCCCGTGACCTGCGCAATCTTGGCCCGGATGGCCTGCTGCTGCGCCTCACCTGCCGGCTCTGCCGTCGTCACATCCGCAATAAGGATGCCTCTGGCCTCATTGGAAAGCCCACGGTACTCATCCTCGATGGCAGCCAGGAGCGCAATGCGGCGCTTGTCGACCAGCAGCATCAAGAAATTGGACACGTTTGCCGAAAGCTCGCCGGCAAACATCTTCGCCAGGAGCTCTTTCTTCGCCTTCGTCTCGACCTGCGGATTGGAAAGGAATGCGGCAGCCTCGGGAACCGAGTCCAGTCCGGCACGGACATCCGCGAGTTCCTTGCCATACTCCACAAGCTTATCTTCCTCCTGGGCAATCTCGAAGATGGCCCGGGAATATTTACGTGCAAGCTGTAAGTTTAGCATGGCAGATCACCAATCTTATCTTTGTCGAGCTTATCGACGAATTCCGTGATAAGCTGTTCATTCTCAGCTTTATCGATATTTTTCGAGATGATCTTGCCGGCAGCAGCCATGGACAGAGCCACGACCTCAGCGCGGAGCTGGGCAACAGCCCGCTCGCGGTCACGCTGGATCTCCGCTGCAGCGGCTTTCTTCATCTGCTCGATTTCGCGTTTCGTCTCAGCACGTGCGGCCTCGCGATCTTCGCTGGCACGTTTTTCCGCGTTGCGGATAATCTCCTCAGCCTTGATATTGGCAGCAGCCAGCTTCTTTTTGTAGTTAGCCAGCAGCTGATCAGCTTCTGCTGCATCAGCGTCTGCTTTATCGAGGCTTTCCTTTATCTTATCCTCGCGGGCTTTGAGCATGTTGACGACCGGCTTATAAGCCACAGCGCGCAGCAATACGACCAGGATTACGAAGTTGAGGATCTGCGCGAAAAATGTCATATTTAACTCGATCAATTACTATGCCCCCCCTTGTGCATATTCTTCATCAAAAAGGAATTATTTGATGAGCGGGTTAGCATAGAGCATGATCAGGGCAACAACCGTTGCGATGATTGCCATTGCCTCGATCAGACCGACGGAAATCAGCGTATTGGTGAACAGCGTGTTCTTAGCTTCCGGCTGACGCGTGATACCCTCGATGAAACGGCTCGTTACCATACCATCACCAAGACCTGCGCCGACTGCGGCAAGACCCATGCAGAGACCTGCACCGATTAAAGCTGCTGCTACCATAATTGCATTTTCCATGAAAAAATCCTCCTTAAAAATGTACAAACTTCTCAGATAGTAGAGTTATGATTCCTCTTCTTCATGCTTGACTGCATTGGCAAGATATGCCATTGAAAGCATCGTGAAGATGACGGCCTGAACTCCGCCGATGAAGATACTGAACGCCAGCCAGGCAACGGCCGGGATCGGCATCCAGATTGGCATGAGTTTCAGCAGGACGACAATAAGGATCTCGCCTGCCAGGATGTTACCAAATAGACGAAATGCCAGCGTGATCGGCTTGGCAATTTCCTCGATCGCATTGATGATCACAAATACCGGCGTCGGCTTGAAGAAATGCGCCACATAGTGGCCCCCCTTCATGAAAAGCCCCAGTACATGTACCATGACAATGACCAGGAGTGCTAATGCCAGTGTAGTGTTCAGATCATTGGTCGGCGATGCCATCTTCGGCACCAGGCCCAGCCAGTTGGAAACCAGCAGGAACATGAACAGTGACACGATGAATGGCGCCAGGAACCGGCCTCTCTGCCCCATCATCGCATCCAGCTGCTCGTGGAGCCACAAGACAATGATTTCCACGACATTCTGCCAGCCGCTCGGAATAATCTTCAGATTGCGGGTAGCCAGGAATGCGATCAACAGGACAATTGCCATCGCGAGCCAGGTCATATACAGCGTCTCCATGTTAAAGGAGAAGCCCATTATCTGCTCTGTTCCGCGATGAACGACCTCTTCGCCCATACACTCAACCTCCTTCCCTAAGAAACCAAAGTTATTCTTTACCGTGATTCATGTGGATCAGCAAGAATATTGACAGCCCATAACAGATGAGAAAACCCAGCACGGTCACTCCGAACACTTGCGCAGAAATATTCACGGCTGTCAGCAGGATCAACAGCAGAACCATCATCCGCAAAACCAGCCCCCAAAGCATCTGCTTCTTTGCGCCGCCAGTAGGAACCGCAGCGATTCTCCACAATCGCCAGGCCATATTCCAGACAAACACCAGCGCCGCCAGATACCCCAGCAGCAGTGCACCGATGAGATCCGCCTCGTCTCTTGCAAGCAAGAGACTGCCGACCATCAATGAGGCTGCCGCCAAGCCACCCGCCAGGCGCCTTATGAATACCGATAAAACTTCTTTCATATTCCTCCTCCAACGGCAGCCAAAGCCGTCGTTTTCGTTGAATACTTACGACGATAGTATACATCCCTGTGGGACACCATCTGCCTAACAGTCATATTTCGACATCGATGGTTCAAATCCCTTTTGTTTTCTAGAAATCCAACGAAAAAATATGATTTATTTTTCCTATTTAGTCATAAAAAACATTTATTTATACTACCATAAACCAATAAAATTGATTTATCCACGTTGGTCGCAATGTTTATTATATGCGATTGATTAATGAATGGCAAGTATTTTTTCAACAAAATACAAAATATCAACAATTCCATCAATACCGCCATTCAAAGCACATTTCCCTGCTTGAGCTGACGGTATAACGTATAGATAGCGCCAGGGAAACCTACGAGGATCCCGATCAATTTTCCGGCATAGCCAAGCCCGAGATTCTCATCGGCCAAATTGCCCAAGAATACACAAATGCCGACAAAGACCACCAGATATATGCCAATGCCGCCCAGCACCGAAAAAGCCTTGACTGCCTGGCGCAGCCCCTCATGTTTCTGTCCATCATTTCCCTGCTTGTCCATATCTGTCTCCCTGCCAAAAAAGCCTTCCCATTACAGGAAGGCTTATACGTGGTTTATTTTCCTTTGAATACATCTGGGCGGTTCTCAGCCAGGCCGTAATGATAGAGGATTGCCTGGATGATGCGCTCCGAAGCCTTGCCATCGCCATACGGGTTGACCGACTCCGCCATGCGGCCATACTCCGCCGGATCTTCGAGCAGCGTCTTAGCTTCCTGATACACGCGCTCGCGGTCAGTACCAATGAGCTTGACCGTACCAGCGGCAACAGCCTCCGGACGCTCCGTCGTATCACGCAGGACGAGGACGGGTTTCCCCAGTGCCGGTGCCTCCTCCTGTACACCGCCCGAATCCGTCAGGATCAGATGCGCACGGCTCATGAGGTTGGCAAATGGCTCGTAATCGAGCGGGTCAATCAGATGGACTTTCTCCAAGCCGCCGAGTTCCTCGCGGACTACCTCGCGGACCTTCGGATTCTTGTGGACCGGGAATACGACTTCAACGTCCTCGAATTCCTCGGTCAGCTGGCGCAGTGCCTTGTAGACATGACGCATCGGCTCACCAAGATTCTCGCGGCGATGGGTCGTGACAAGGATGATGCGCTTGTTATCGAAATCGATGCTGCGCAGCATCTCATCCTCAAACTCAAAATCGGAACGGACCGTATGATGCAGTGCATCAATGACCGTATTGCCCGTGACAAAAATGCTTTCGGGTTTGACGTTTTCTGCCAGCAGGTTCTGCTCGCTGGTCTGGGTCGGCGCGAAGTTGAGATCAGAAATGCAGCCCGTGAGCTTGCGGTTCATCTCCTCCGGGAACGGCGAATATTTGTTGTGCGTGCGCAGGCCAGCCTCGACATGGCCGACCGTCGTCTGGTGATAGTAGGCAGCCAAAGCACCAGCGAATGTCGTCGTTGTATCGCCATGGACGAGCACGATGTCCGGTTTCTCCTCAGACAGCACAGCATCCAGGCCCTTCATGGCTTTCGTCGTGATATCAAAGAGCGTCTGTCCCTGTGCCATGATATCAAGGTCGTGGTCCGGCGTGATATGGAACAGGTTCAGCACCTGATCGAGCATCTCGCGATGCTGTGCCGTCACCGCTACCACCGGCGTGATCTTGTCAGCATGTTTCTGAAGCTCCAGCACGATCGGTGCCATCTTGATTGCCTCAGGACGCGTGCCAAAGACCGTCATCACCTTGATTTTCTTCTTATCCATCAAAAATCCCCTTTCTATGAAGAAAGGCAGGTCTTCACCTGCCTTCTGGGTTCTTACGCTGTATATTCCCGCGGGCTCAATGCTGATGCGCGGAGTCATTCAACCGGAAAATACCAATCTTCTTTGCCCCGAAGAGCACTGCCACCACGACCGCGCAGACGATGAGGATGGCAATCTGCGTGCTGACCTCGGTGAGCGCCACCGCACTCAGGCCCAAAAGCGCACTGATCACATACATCAGCAGCACGGCCTGACGCTGGCTGAAGCCCAAGTCAAGCAGGCGATGATGCAGATGACCCTTATCGGGCTTGAAGATCGGCACACCGCCACGATAACGGCGGACAATCGCAAACGTCGTGTCGAGGATCGGCAGACCGAGTGCCAGGATGGGCACAATAAGTGCGATCGTCGCAGCGCTCTTCACGGCACCGATCACCGAGATGCCTGCGAGCATGTAGCCCAGGAACATGCTGCCCGAATCCCCCATGAAGATGCGGGCAGGATTGAAGTTGTAATAAAGGAAACCAAAGGCTGCACCAGCCAGAGCTGCCGTGAGCACGGCTACGAGCACGATATCCTGCTGCAAGGCCACGAGGAAGATCGTGATAGCGGCAATGGTCGATACGCCAGCCGCCAGGCCATCAAGACCATCGATGAGGTTGACCGTGTTCGTGAGACCGACAATCCAGAAAATCGTCGCCGGAATCGCAAACCATTCGGTGTAGATGTAGTCACCGAACGGATCGGTGATGAAATCGATGCGCACATCAAAGACAACCACCAGCACTGCTGCTGCCAGGATCTGGCCGACGAGCTTGACCTTGGCCGGCAGATTCTTGTAATCGTCGATGATACCGACCAACACGATCAGCGAACCGCCGACCATGAGGCCGATGAGCTCGTTCGTGACCTCAGCAGACATCGGCACCACAAACATGATGCTGAGCATCGCCGCCATGAACGCTGCATAGATACCCAATCCGCCAATCCGCGGAATCGGTTTTTTATGTACTTTTCTCGCATCAGGAGCATCCATCGCTCCCGTCTTGGCCGCCAAAAAGATCACGCCTGGCGTAATGAGCAAAGCCACACCGGCTGCAATCACAAACGCCATCATATAATCCGGCATACAAGTGCACCTCTTTTTCCCTTTTCATTCAAAAATTTATAGCAAGCCTATTTTACCGCAGTGGTTCGCCAGTGTCAATGAAAATAAGCTGAATGCAGCGTTTAATCATGGATTTCATCCGGACGGCAAGTAACGATGCTGCCATCGGTTTCGTAATAGACTACCTGGCCCAGCTTGGCGTTGCGCAGCATGCGGCGGCAAAGCAGACATGGCTTCCCCGATGCCAGGCTGCCATCGGCATTGATGCCGACGATGTAGATGGTTGCCCCCTCCATCGCTGCAGGATCAGCATTGATGATGGCATTCTGCTCCGCATGGACAGCTACGCAGAGCTCATAGTTCTGTCCCTTGGGCACATGCAGGCGCTCACGCTCACAGATGCCCGTATCGATACAGTTCGCTTCACCGCGCGGCGCACCATTATACCCCGTGCTGATGATGATCTTATCCTTGACGATGATCGCACCATAGCGGCGGCGCAGGCAGGTTGCCCGGCGGCCGACAGCCTTGGCGATATCCAGAAAATACTCCGTCCAGCCCGGACGCTGCTGTTTTTCACGATTCATGCTTCTCTCCCTCTCTAGTCTGCAAATAACGATGCCCCAGGATCACGGCGACAAAATCATCGACCGGCTCAGGCGGCACCTGCATAGTCACCGGCAGCAGCCGCCGCCAGCCCTTGGGCGGATGCGCCTGCCAGTACGCACCACGAGCCATCTCCGTCGTGCGGTATTCATCGACCACAATGACCACAAGATCCGGCAGGGCAGCGGCAATCCGATCCCGCGCCTGCTGGCTCGTCGTACCGTTGCCTTCGATGAGGCAGTCAAACGAAAAACGCTGCCGTGCCATAAGGATTTCCTGCTCCAACTCAGCCGTTGCGATGACCTGCTGCAAAAGCACCGTACCATCGCCAGCCAGCACAGCAAAACCACATTTATCACGGCCAGGATCGAGTGCTGCGATATTCATTGCTTCCTCCTATAAAATAGCCTTCCCCGTAGGGAAGGCTTACTTTTCACTCAACGAACGGCGCTATTGGTCTGGAGCTCCGACCGAAGTGTCAGCCGGAGCGGTCCCATCGCATCCGTGTCGCCATTGGCATACGCCGACAGAACCACCGCGCCATGACGGCCGCGCAGGGAATTGACGATGTCGTAGAACTGCGCCCCCTCCATGACACCAACCGATCCACTGATCGGGTCAGGCAGGATGCCCTTGGTCGTTGCCGCCAGATTGACATCCTTAAGGAAGCTCATTACGGTCTGCTCAGCCTCACCGTCAGATCCACCGTCCAACATATACGGACGGGCAATGATGAATTCCTTGTCCCGATAAATCACACTGTTTTTATAGAGCGCCAATGTCGTGCGTACAGCTTCACCACGCAACAAATTGCCAGCAGCAACGATGCGCACAACCATATCTTGCGGGCTGGCTGCGATTTTCTTTACCGCAGCTTCATATTCCGGCTGATAAATCCAGATATCCTGATCCGAAGTATTCAACCCCAATTTGACCGACACATTACGATTGGCCAACTGAGCCAGCGTCTGCATATCCCTATCCACTTCTGCTACCGGACGATTACCACGAATGACACCACTGGCTATAACCTCACCAGCTTGGAAGACAATATTCCCCTCACGAATAGTAATCAATCCCTCACGCAAATCTGCTGCCCGTTTCTCCAACGTGACATTATCCTGGGTCAATTGCGCATTGCTGTCCGTAAGTTCACCATTCTGCGCACTCAGCGTACTGTTTTGAGCCGCCAGTGTATCGTTACGCAACGTCAGCTCCTGCGTCGCAGCCTCCAGCAGACGGTTGCCTTCCTGCAACCTTGCTGACTCAGCTTCCAGTTCCGACTGCTGTGTCCGCAGTCTTTCCACATCTTCTTTTGACTTGGCCAGATCCTCATTCGTACGCTCCTGCTCAATCTGTGCCGCCTGCAGGTCCGACTGCGCATCCCTAAGGCTGGCCTGCGTCTCCAGCATTGTCCGGTTCAACCGCTCCATGCCGAAAAGCGCTGTGCGCACATTTTCCGAAGCAGCCGCCATGACGCCGAAGGTCAGCGTCGTAATGCAGATACCCGTGAAAATGGTGATGATGATCGATGTATGCCGCGGCCGCAAGCCAAAGATAGATAACCGCTTCTTACCGATTTTTGTTCCCAGCCGATCACCGATAAACGCGATAGCACCGCCGGTAACAATCAGCACTGCAATCAAAAGGACTCCATACATCCTCCATCATTCCACCTTCCTGCAAAAATTTCGGCACCCTTACCGCGATGCACGTCGAATTAAGACAAACCCTGCCGCCATACCAACAATATTCGGTATCCAAACCGCCAGCATCGGCGGCAGGATGCCACCGCGTGCCAACGCATTGCCCAAGGTCATCAGTGCATAATAAAAGAAAATAATAATGACACTCATCGCAAAACCAGCCGAGGATGAATTACGCGTCGGCTGCAACCCCAATGGTACACCGACCAGCGCAAAGATCAAACTCGCCAGCGGCACGGTGACGCGCTGATAGAGCTCAGCTTCCACCGTCTTTGTGTCCACATACTGCGTCTTCATAATCTCAATCTGCTCACGCAGTTCTTTCATCGTCATCTCTTCAAGCTCTTTTTGCTCGCGGACAATCTGTTTGGGATTAGCCTTTATGGGCAATACCTGTTTATTAAAACGCATCGTATGCTCACTTTGCCCATCCTGTTGCGCAATATCATAGATCATACCATTATGCATAATCCACTCGTCGCCATTCCATTCCGCAAACTCAGCATTCTCGACATGACTAACCTTGCTGTCGGCATTGAATTCCTGCAGCGTGATGCTCTGAAGCGTCTGCGTTTCAGCATTATAAACCCGTGCATAGACAAGACGCTTTATCTTGTCATGATCGAGTTCCTTGAGAATAATATGTTCCTGGGACTTCATGCCACTATTTCCCTGGATTTCATAATACAGGACATTATGATATGCCGTATTCGCCCAAGGAACAACGTATTCATTGAAGGCAATTGCCCCGATACTGACCACAAAGCCCATGATTATCGCCGGCGCTGCGATGCGCGAAAAGCTGATGCCGCACGACTTCATGGCCGTAATCTCACTGGAGCTCGACAGCTTGCCAAAGGTCAGCAGACTTGCCAGCAACATGGACATCGGAAACGTCCACATGATGACGCCTGGCAGGCCCAGTACGAATATCTTCACCACCGACTGCAGTGAAGCGCCGTATTCCGTGATGTATTTGGCAATGCTGAACAAAGTTCCCGATCCGACAAAGACGGCCGTGAAGGCCGCGATGCCGAACAGGAAGGTCAAAAATACCTCGCGGAATATATATTTATCTAAGATTCTTAAATGCATCGTTCTTTCTCCAATCAAAGCGTGAAATTCTCGCCGAGGTAGAATTTCTTGGCCACCGGACTGTTCGCGATGGTCTGGCTGTCGCCTTCCAGCAGGATCTTGCCTTCGCTGAGGATGTAGGCACGATCGACGATATGCAGCGTCTCACGTACGTTATGGTCCGTAATCAGTATGCCCATGCCACGCTGGCGCAGATACTGGATGATTTCCTGGATATCTGCCACCGCCAGCGGATCGACACCGGCAAACGGCTCATCGAGCAGAATGAACTGCGGCTCCAGCGCCAGGCAGCGCGCGATCTCCACGCGGCGGCGCTCACCGCCCGAAAGCTCCGTACCCTTGCGCTCCTGCACATGGCCGATGTGGAACTCCTCGATGAGCTCCTTGTATTTCGTGATCTGCTCCGCCTTGGAAAGCTTAGTCGTCTCAAGGATGGCCATGATATTCTCACGCACCGTGAGCTTGCGGAAAATGGACGCCTCCTGCGTCAGATAGCTGATGCCGAGTTCCGCCCGGCGATACATCGGCAGCTCCGTGATATTGATATCCGACAGATATACCTCACCAGAGGTAGGACGCTCAAGCCCTACGATCATATAGAACGATGTCGTCTTGCCGGCACCGTTTGGCCCCAGAAGACCGACGATCTCACCTTTATCTACCCGCAGGGACACCCGGTCAACGGCTGTCCGCTCCTTGAATTTCTTTACCAGATTCTTCGCTTCGATATGCAAAGCTCATACCCTCCAAAAACTTCGGATTAATATCTTTTTATTGTACCTTAGCCTTACCATCCTGTGCAAGATACATTGTCAATCGATTACTTTTCATTGTATTGTTGTCCTGTATAGCCCAAGCATTACCTGTTACCACCACGACACCTTGATCTTTACCACGATAATCCATACGATCACCGCCAGCTTCCATATTGCGTGGAGGACTTACAACATGAGCATTTCCTGTCCCGACATAATGCTCATCATCAAGCCAGCCTTCAATCTTATCTGCGGTAAACGTGCCATCAGCACTCGTCATGGTACCACCATTCGGGATCAGCACATATTTGTTCTGATTTGGGTAGTAATCCACAAGCTCGCCGCGAAAAGTCTTGTCCTGTTTCACACCATAAACATTGCCAATTGCCTGCATATGTCCTGTTCCGTCCGATACCATCTTCGCACAGGTTACACGCAAATCTTCGCGAATGGCAATGACGTCCCCCTCCAGTGTAGCTGCCATCGTCTTTGTATTATAGGTTGCTTTCGCACCTGTAGCCTTAGCGGTGCCACGCGTTAACAACACATTCCCATCGGCAGTTGCCTCTCCTGTACTCATATCATAAGTAACCGTATCAGCATCAAGCGAAGCTGGTTCATTCCCTGCGGCACTCAAATTCGTCATTGGCAGGATCACGCCGATAGACAGCGCCATTAATATCTTTTTCATCTTGCTTATCTTCATTTGTCGTTTCCTCCCTTAACAAGGTGTGCCTTGCCGGTAATCTTGATTTTGTTAAAGCCATCTGTACTCTCAATTTTTTCACCGACAGCCTTCATATCATCTTTTGTCGCCGTAGCATTGCCAATTGCAGCTAACCTTGCTTCCTTCGCCGCCCAGCGCAGCTCATCACTAGTCAATTTAGCACCATCACTGGTGGTAATATCTACATTCCCCTTTATGGCAATATCCTTAGTCCCATTATCATAGGATCCACCATCAGCTGTCACATTTACGACACGGCCATCCTCCGCATAAAAGTGCCCCGTGATTTTCTCCAGCGTCACATCCTGTGTATCAACGTTTACCACCATGTGTTCCGCCTTCAATTCCCAAATCTTGCGGCCATCTTTTTCCTCGCTCAACGTATTATCATCATACGTCATTACGCGCGGCTCATCTGTCTTATCTACTATTTTTTCAACATCCGGAACCGTAGACACAGCCCAGACCACTAAGGCAACAAAAGCCAACACACCCAGGCCAGCTAGAAATTTATTTCTTTTACTCATTACTTAGTCTCCCGTGTTTTTACCGTGTGATGCTTGCCCGTTTTCTGCATATCCGGCGTCGTATTCCAACGCTTCTGAAACCATAGCCACTGGGTAGGATTCTCGCGGATCACCTGCTCTACGACCTTGGTCATACGCACCGTGAAGTCAAACAGATCCTTGTCCGTATCGCCCGTATCCTCGTAACGCATGGCTTCGCAAACGAGCACCTTATGCTTGCCATCCGGCTGGCGCAGGATAAACGCGGGGATGACCGGTGAATTGAACTTGCGGGAAAAAACGGCTGCCCCCATCGGCGTCGATGCAATCTTGCCCAGGAACGGGATGAAAGCACCGCCCGGGCCGCCGTCCTGATCGGCCAGGAAGCCCAGGATCTTGCCCTTTTTGAGGGCCCGGGCAGCTGCAATGAGCTCACTCGTACCACGCGAGAAGATCTCTACATGAATTGTCTTGCGCAGGTCATCAAGAGCCTGGGTGTACTGGATATTCGGCTGCGGCTTGGCAATGGCCGTGACCGGCATGCCATTGAGTGAAAACGCTGCGGACAGCCATTCCCAGGTACCGATATGGCCAGTAAGAACCACAACGCCCTTGTTCTCCGCCAGAGCATCGCGCATGCGCTCTAGGTGTTCGACCTCGATGTACTTGGTGAAATTCTGTTCATTAAGCCGCGGCATATAGAGGATTTCCAATACATTGCGTGCCAGATTCACGAAGGACTCCCGCACCACCTTGCGAGCCTCGGCCTCGGACAAGCCTAAGGCCGGCATCATCTGTGCCACAGCACGCTCGCGCTCCTTCTTGATCAGAAGATAGTAGAGATTGCCCAGCACGCGGCCAGCCGCCATAAGCAAGCCATATGGCGTATGGCATATGAGCCAGCTCATAAACATCACGAATTTATAATGCATGGATTACGTTCCTCCACAAAATGTTTCTAGCAAAAGTATCACTGAGCCAAGCCGCTTCCAGCGTCCGGCTCGTAAAAGTCCTGAAGCAGTGCCTGCCACTTGCCCTGCGCCTTCAGGATGAATTCGATCAGCTCCCGGACAGCCCCCTGGCCACCGGCAAAGCCCGCCGTCAGCAATGCCTGCTGGCGGACCTCCGGCACCGCATCAGCCACGGCCATCGGCAGACCGACCTGGCACATGATGGGCAGATCGATGAGATCATCGCCGATATAGCCGATCTCCTCATCCCGCAGATTGAGTTTTTCCTTCAGCGTGCGATAAGCTGCGCGCTTATCCAAGCTGCCTTGGAACACCTCCGAGATATGCAGCTCCCCAGCGCGGAAAGCTACCTGAGAGGACTTGCGCCCCGTGATGATGGCTGTCTTGAGGCCGGCTTTATGTGCCAGCGTGATGCCCAGTCCATCGCGGCAGAAGAACGGCTTGTAGAGTTCGCCGCTCTCGCCGATATATATCCCGCCGTCAGTCAGCACGCCATCCACATCAAAGATGATCAGCTTCAAGGCCTGCGCCCGCTCCAGCGCACCACTTTTCTGTTCCATATCAGACAACCCCCTGACGCAGCAGATCCGTCAGGTGGACAATGCCCACTGGCGTCTGGTCATCATCGATGACCGGCAGTACGGTGACCGGACGCGGCTTATGCTTCTCCATGACCGAGAGTGCCGCCGCCGCCAGCTCATCCTGCGCAATGGTGAGCGGCTGCTCGAACATGATGTTCTTGACCGACTCGTCAAGGAACTTGTAATCCTTGGCCAGTGCCCGGCGGATGATGCCATCGGTGATGAGACCGACAAATCTGCCCTGCTCATCCACCACCGAAGCAGCCCCGAGGCCCTTGTCCGTCATGATGAAGAGCGCATCCTTCGCCGTCTTATCCTGCAGGACAATCGGATTCTCCTCGCCCGTATGCATGACATCGGCAACCTTGAGGAGCAAGCGGCGGCCCAAAGCTCCGCCCGGATGATAAAGAGCAAAATCCTGACTTGTGAAGTGGCGCACCGACATCAGCGCCATCGCCACGGCGTCGCCCATGGCCAGCGTCGCCGTCGTGCTGGCCGTCGGAGCCAGTCCGAGCGGGCAAGCCTCGCGCGCGACCCCGATATCGATGAAATGGTCACAGGCCTTGCCGAGCTGCGACTCACGGCGCCCTGACATCGCGATGATCGTCGCGCCGATGCGGCTGATGATCGGCAGGATATTGACGATCTCCGACGACTCGCCGCTATTGCTGATGGCAATGACTACGTCGCGCTCCGTGACCATACCCAGATCGCCATGGAAGGCCTCAGCCGGATGCATGAAGAATGCCGGCGTACCAGTGCTCGCCAGCGTAGCCGCGATCTTGCGGCCGATATGGCCCGATTTGCCCATACCGGTCACGACAACGCGTGCCTGACAGTCCAGGATGCACTGCACAGCCGCCACGAACTCATCATCAATGCGCTCCTTGAGCTTCAGTACAGCCTCAGCTTCAATCTCCAGTGTTTCAATTGCCTTTTCTTTTATCTTCATCACAAGTCTTTTCCCCTTATACCCGTAAACGAACCGAAATCAGCGTTTGCTCAGCTTCTCTTCTGGCGCACGATCTCATGGATAGCGACAGCATCCTTGAGCAGGTCCTCGAGCTTGTCCAGATAAACCATGTTGGCGCCGTCGGAGAGTGCCTCCTCCGGATTGTCATGGACTTCGAGGAACAGTGCATCAATGCCAGCACCGACTGCCGCCCGGACAAGATACTCGACGTATTCGCGGTTGCCAGCCGAAGTCGTGCCATTGCCGCCCGGCAGCTGGACACTGTGCGTGCCATCCATGACCACCGGATAGCCGAAGGAACGCATGATGGGCAGCGAACGCATATCGACCACCAGATTGTGATAGCCGAACGAAGCGCCGCGCTCCGTCAGCATGATCTGATTGCAGCCGCTCTCGTGGAGTTTGTCCACTACATTGCGCATATCCTCAGGTGCCAGGAACTGGCCCTTCTTGACGTTGACGGCCCGCCCCGTCTGCGCAGCCGCATGCAGGAGATCTGTCTGACGGCACAGGAAAGCCGGGATCTGCAGGATATCTGCCACCTTCGCCACCGGCTCAGCCTGATACGTCTCGTGGATATCCGTGACTACCGGTACCTGAAGCTCCTCTTTGATCTGCTGGAGCATCTCGATGCCCTTTTCCATGCCCGGCCCGCGGAAACTATGGAAGGAGGAACGATTGGCCTTGTCAAACGAAGCCTTGAATACGTAGTTGATGTCCAGACGCGCACAGATTTCCTTGATGGTGCGGCCGATCAGCAGGCAGCGGTCAAGGCCCTCCAACACGCATGGCCCAGCCAGCAGCGTCAGTTTCTCGCCGCCACCGATTTCAAAGTTTCCCACTTTTACCTTGTTCATACTCGCCTCTCCTTTAAAAAATTTACAACTCTTATTATAAACCCATTTTCTGATAAATCTCGTTGACCTTCTGCAGATCTTCGGCCGTATCGACGCCGACAAACTTGGCCTTCGTCTCGACCACCTTGATGCGGTAGCCATTCTCCAGCGCCCGCAGCTGCTCGAGGGACTCTGCTGTCTCCAGCGGCGTCGACTCCATCTTGGCATACTGCAGCAGGAAATCCCGCTTATAGGCATAGATGCCGATATGCTTGTATACCGGGCAACCCGCATGGCGCGGATACGGCAGCAGCGACCGCGAGAAGTAGAGCGCGTAACCGTTCTTATCGGTGACAACCTTGACGTTGTTGGGATTTTCCTGTTCATCCTTCTCCGTCATCTCGGTCTTTACAGTAGCCATCTGCAGTTCACTATCTGTCTCGAACACGCTGGCCAGCTCGTCGATGAGCGCCGGTTCAATGAGCGGCTCGTCGCCCTGCACATTGATGATGAGCTCCGCATCCGGGAAAGCCGCCGCCACCTCAGCCAGCCGGTCCGTTCCCGTCGGATGGTCCTTGCGCGTCATCATGGCCTCACCGCCATGCTCCTCTACCGCCTGCAGGATGCGCTCATCATCCGTAGCAACCAGCGTCCGGCTGACCTTGGCCGCCTTGGCAGCCCGGTCATAGACCCGGCAGACCATCGGCTTGCCAGCGATATCCTTGAGCGGTTTGCCCGGCAGGCGCGTCGAAGCGTAGCGGGCAGGTATGACACATAATACATTCATGGCATATACCATCCTTTCCTGGGAATCATGATTACTTGTTTTGCTTTGTCTCTCTGGGGCCCAAGCGCTCGGCCAGCCGATCTTTAAGCATATGCCTGAATGCATCCCTTCCCGTCTGGAACGTTACTTCCACACAGATGACATAAACCGGGATATCCCAGCCAGCCTGGATGACCTCCGCCGGAACCTTGACTGCATCCTTTTCCGTGATGACAATGGCATCAGCCCCCATGTTCTTGGCCTGATGCAGGATATCAGACATCTCCTGCATCGTATAATCGTGATGATCCGGGTAGCGCAGGCTCTCAAGGATGACCGTGCCCAGATCCGACAGGGTCTGCTCAAACGAGGCCGGATTACCGATAGCCGATACGGCCATGATCTTCTTGCCACGCATCCGGCTCACGTCGATGCCCTCACCGGCAATATCGACATACCAGTCCGCCAGAGGCACAAAGCAGCGCGGCTGATGGATGCTTTCCACCACAGTTGCCGCCGGATTATAACGCTTGACAGTCTCACGGATATATTCACAGGAACCGGCCGCTGCCTGATCGACCTTGGTCATCAGGCAGACATCCGCACGGCTGATATGGGATACCGGCTCACGCAGCGTACCGCGCGGCAGGATATAGCCATTGCCGAAAACATTGACGGCATCGATGAGCAGGATATCCATATCGCGTTCCAGCTGCCAATGCTGATAGCCATCGTCGAGGATTGCGACCTCAGCGCCGAAATGGTCGATGGCATACTGTCCCGTTACAGCACGTTCAGCACCGATAAGCACCGGCACGTTGGGCAAATGCTTGGCCAGCATGAAGGCCTCATCACCGGCCTCAGCTGCACTCATATGCAGCCGCTGGCCATCTGAGACAATGCCGACCTCACCATGCCATTTGGCCCGATAGCCGCGGTTCAAGATGACCACACGATAGCCCATATTACGGATATCCGCGGCCAACCGCTGGGCCGTCGGCGTCTTGCCCGTTCCGCCCACCGTCACATTGCCGAGACTGATGACATAGCAGCCAAGGCGGCGCTGCTTGAACAGACCGATGCGATATCCGGCCAGCTTGAGGTTGACCAAGCCCACGTAGATCCGTGAGAAAACATACAACACCGCCATAATGATATGCGCACAAAAGCCATTGACTTCCTTACTGTGGACAAGATCGATGAAGTATGTCTGGAAATTGTCGATTTTCTGCGTAGAACGGGCCAGCTGGCGGTTCTCAGGATCGCTCTCGTATTCTTCGAGCGTCTCGCGCAGGATCACCGCCGACTTGCGGGACGCCCCCTTATTCTCGTTGACGATGGCCAGCGTCTCCGCCTCCATACGATGACGATGATCCGGATCGTCAAAGAGACGCACCGTTTCCTCTATCAGTTCCTTCTCATCATTTACGGTGATGCAGGCATCGCGATTCTTAAACAAGGCATGGGTATCCTTGAAATTGAACATATGGTGCCCCACGATGATGGCTTTGCCATGAGCCGCAGGCTCGAGGATGTTGTGTCCGCCATGGGGGATGAGGCTGCCGCCAACATAAACGACATCACCGACACTGTACACCTTGCCCAGCTCGCCGATCGTATCGAGGATCACAATATCCTCATCCTGGGATGCCTGCTGCTGGAGCTTCGTGCGCGTTGTGACCGTAAACCCTGCTTTCTTGCACAGGTGGATGACCTCCTGAGTGCGCAGCAGCTCACGCGGAGCAATAACCAGTTTAGCCCTTGCATGCTTATGGCGCACAGCCGTAAAGGCAGCAAGGACAAGGTCCTCCTCGCCGCGATGCGTCGATCCGGCCAGGAAAATCCCCTCATTATCCGTCAGCCCCATCTCCGCAATGATCTTTGCCTTCTCCTCGGCGCTCACATCGGTATAGGTCTGATCGAATTTCGTGTTGCCCGTGACAGTGACCAGCTCAGGCGGTGCACCGAGGCGCATGATATAGTCCGCATCAATTTGCGACTGCATGGCGAATTTCTTCACGGTGCCAATCATATCGGACAGGATGCTGCGCAGATGCTTGTACTGCTTAACGCTGCGGTCGCTGATACGGCCGTTGACCATCATAACGGGGATATGCATCTGCCGTGCCGTTTTCAGGAAATTCGGCCAGAGCTCCGTCTCCACCGGCAGGAAGACGCGCGGATGGATGCGGCGCAGCACGCTGCCAGCCAAAAACGGCAGGTCCAACGGGAAATAGATGATGGCATCTGCATCCTTAATGATGCGGTTCGCCATCTCATAACCGCTAGTCGTGACCACCGACACCATGATTGGCGTCTTCGGGAACTCGCGACGGAATTCTTTGATGAGCGGACTCGTGGCGACGATCTCGCCAACTGAAGCCGCATGCACCCAGATACAGTGCTTCTTGGCTACCTTATCCAGCGCATGGGCGGGAAAGAACCCGAGACTCTGCCGAATCCGTTCCACAAAGCCCTTTTCACGGACCGAACGGACCATGAACACGGGGATGATCAATATGACGACAAGTATCGCCGCTATATTGTAGAGAAATTGCATATCGCTTTCCCTTCCTCCTTAGACGTTCTGCTTGTTGAACTGGATGTTGTACAGATAACTGTACAGACCATTACGCTTCAACAACTCTTCATGCGTTCCATGCTCGCTGACCTTGCCGCCATCGATGACGAAGATCTGGTCTGCGTTGAAGATGGTCGACAAACGATGCGCAATGACAAAGGACGTGCGGCCGACCATCAATTTATCGAGGGCCGCCTGTACGATCTTCTCGCTTTCCGTGTCCAGCGCCGACGTGGCCTCGTCCAGGATCAGGATGCGCGGATTCTTCAAAATGGCCCGCGCGATAGCCATGCGCTGGCGCTGGCCGCCTGACAGGTTCATGCCGCGCTCACCGATCTTCGTGTCGTAGCCCTGCGGCAAGTTCTGGATGAATTCATCGGCATTGGCCGCCTTGGCCGCCGCCTCGACTTCTTCATCCGTCGCATCCAGGCGTCCATAGCGGATATTCTCACGCACCGTCGTCGAAAACAACACCGTTTCCTGGGGCACGATACCGATCTGCTCACGCAGCGAAGCTACCGTGACATCCCGGATATCCTGTCCATCGATGGAAATCGCCCCTTCCGTGATCTCGTAGAACCGCGGGATCAGGTTGGCGATCGTCGATTTGCCGGCACCACTGGGCCCTACGAACGCAATCATCTGGCCTGGCTTGGCCTCCAGCGATACATCGCTGAGCGCTGGTACACCTTTCTTGTACTCGAAGGTCACCTTATCGAGCTTGACCGCACCGGCGATTTCCGGCAGCGGCTTGGCACCAGGCTTGTCGTGGATTGGCTCCTCAAGGTCGATGACCGCGAAGACACGGTCGACAGCAGCCATCGCACGCTGCAGGTTGCCATAGACGCGCGACAGGCGCTTGACCGGATTGGCCAGATTGACCGCATAGGTCAAGAAGGCCACAAGTGCACCGGCCGTCATCTCGTTGTTGACGACCTCATAGCCGCCGAACCAAACGATGAAGGTGACCGATACAGCTGCCAGGAACTCAACGGTCGGCGTCAGCAGGCTCGTGAGCTGCACATTCTTCATGGCCGCCTGGAAGTTGAGCTGATTCTGGCGCTGGAAACGATCCGTCTCATATTTCTCACGCACAAAGGATTTGACAACTCGGATAGCCGAGATGCTCTCCTGCAAGAGCGAGGTGATATCAGCCATACGCTCCTGGATGACTGTACCGTTGCGCTTGATCTTGCGGCCGAAGATCTTCATAGCCTGGCCCACCAGCGGAATGACCACCAGAGTCAGCAAAGAGAGCTTCCAGTCCAGATAGATCATCATCGCAATCGAGCCGATGAGGATGGAACCCTCTGTCACCATCTCGATGAGCTGATCGACAAGTGCGGACTGGATTGCCGCTACATCGTTGGTGATGAAGCTCATGGTCTCGCCCGTCTGATGCTTATCGAAGTAAGCCATCGGCATGCGCTGGAACTTACGGAACATGACCTCGCGCACATCGATGATGACTTTCTGTCCGATATATGACACCAGATACGACTGGCCATAATAGAAAATACCGCGCACTAAAAATACCACGACGATGCCCACGCAGATCACGTTGAGCATCATCATGTCTTTTTCAGCCAGCACCTTGTCGATCATATCCTTGATGATCCAAGGCAAGTATAGATTGCAGCCGGCTGCCACGATAATACAGATGATAGCCAAGAACAGCTGCTTGAGATAAGGCCGCATATACTGAAGCAGCCGTCGATAATTCTTCATGTTTGTCCCCCGATAATCATTTTGCTGTTGCCAAACGGCGCGCCGCCGCCAGAATCTTCTCCGCCACGCGGAACGATGCGCCAGGGCCTCCCAGTTTAGCACAAGCGGCTTGGAGCTTATCCACCACCAGCTTGCGGTGCGGGTGCCCCGGATAGAGCTTCTCAAGCTCACCGGCAATGTTTTCCGGCGTCACCTCATCCTGCAGCAGCTCCCGTTCAAACTGCTCGCCGAGCAGGATATTGGGCAGGCTGAAATTCTCCACATGGACCAGCAGCCGGCCGATCGCATACGATAGCGGCGACAACCGGTAAAGAACCACACACGGCAGATCCAGCAGCGCCGCTTCCATGATCACGGTTCCCGACGTGGCCACTGCCGCATCGGCAGCCCCCATCAGCGAGTACCGGTCATCATGCACCAGCTTCACCGGCACTCCGGCCGCATCGATCAGCTGCCGGATACGGCTTTCGTCGATGCCATCGGCTACGGGCAGCAGCAGCAGTGTGTCCGGTCTGCGCTCCAACAGCAGCTTGGCCCCCTGCAGCATCGCCGGCAGCAGCAGCTCGATTTCCTGGCGGCGGCTGCCCGGCATCAAAAGCACCGCCGTCTTGTCCGCCGGAATGCGGAAATAACGCCGCGCCTCCTCGCGTGGCATCTTCGCCCGGACTTTATCGACCAGCGGATTGCCTACGAACGAGATATTCGCTCCCGCTGCCTCATAGACGGGCAGCTCGTGCGGAAAGATGGCCACAAACTCATCGGCCAGCTTTGCACAGGACTTGGCCCGCCCCTTGCGCCAGGCCCAAGCCGATGGCGGAATATACGAGAACACCGGTATGCCAAGCTGCTTGGCCCGTTTGGCCAACCGCCAGTTGAAATCCGGATAATCGATGAGCACCAGCAGATCTGGCCGTTCCTCACGCATAAACGCTGTAAGCCCGTCCAATAGTTTCAGGATGCGCCGCAGATTCTTGAGCACTTCCCAGACGCCCATGACATTGTAATCGGCAAAATTCTCATAGAGCCGTACTCCTGCCTGTTCCATCTGCGCACCGCCAAAGCCGATAAGCTCAACCGATGGATCCATGCGCAGAATCGACGTGGCCAGCTGCTCGCCATGTACATCGCCGGATGCTTCCCCGGCAGAAAACATGATTTTCATGCGAATCACCTCCTGCATTTCCTCATAATAGTCCACTCTCTATTATACACAAAAAAGACGCAAGTGGACACAATTTTTTCGTATCCACTGCGTCTCCCAATCACATCGCAACAATGGTGATATCGTTCGCATCAGCCAGCTGCAAGACCTTGTCCTTCTCCACCAGCAGCGTCTCACCAGCTTCGATGACCAAAGCTTTGGCTCCGACCTCCACCATAGTCTTGAGCGTCGTGAGGCCAACGGCCGGCACATCGAAGCGCTTATCCTGCTGCGGTTTAGCGACCTTCGCCACAACGGCACCGCCCCGGGCCAGCTGGCCACCGCGGCGGATGCAGGCATCCGTCCCCTCGATGGCCTCCAGTGCCATGACTGCCAGGTCTTTGACCACCACAGTCTGGCCGACGTCCATGCGCCCGATCTCCTTCGCCATCTTGAAGCCGAACTCCATGTCCTTGCGCTCCTCAGCCGTCGGCTGCCGGCGCGTAAGCGTGCCGGCAGCCGGCATCAGCGGACGGATCAGGGCCGTCTGATCGACAACCTTGGCGCCAGTATTCTTCTCCAAAACATCCACCAAGGCCTCCATGACCGTGTCGTCTTTGCGGTTCTTGAGGCTCATGAGAATCTGCATCGTCTTGAAGTCCGGCATCGTCTTATGCGCATATAAGAGCTCTTTTGTGACTTTGCCGATCATCGTAACCTGCGTGACTTCTTTATCACGCAGGTATTTGAGAATCTTCCCCACCTTGAATACGCCGATTTCCTGATAATCTGTCGCATACTCCTGCAGGCATTTCTCGGTCTCTGGCAACAAAGCGACAACATAGACCTCATAGCCCTGTGCTCTGGCTGCCTTGGCGCACTCTACCGGCAGGAATCCAATGCCGGCCAGCAGTCCAATCTTCTCCATGCGGATAACTCCCTTAACTAATTGTTATTCAGCATCGCGGCGCTCGCGGCAGATACCGCGTTCAGCGTTGCGCAGGAAGCGCAGCAGATGATCCACTTCTTCACAATTGTCGACTTCCTGTTCGATAACCGCAATGGCCTGCTGCATACGCAGTCCCGAACGGTAGAGGATCTTATACGCCTGCTTGAGATTACGGCGTGCCTCAATCTTAATTCCCGCACGTGAGATGCCCACACTATTGAGGCCAACCACCTTAGCCGGCTGGCCATTGACGATCGTAAATGGCACGACATCCTGCGTCAGCCGCGACATACCGCCGACCATCGCATTGCGGCCAATCTTGACGAACTGATGCACACCGGTCATACCACCGATAACCGCCCGGTCTTCCACGATTGCATGCCCAGCCAAGCTAGCCAAGTTGGACATGATGACATGGTTGCCGATCACGCAGTTATGGGCTACATGCGTCAATGCCATAAGCAGGCAATCACAGCCAATGCGCGTCTCCTCACCTTCGCCGGTAGCGCGGTGGACCGTCGCCCCCTCGCGGATGGTCGTGCGGTCACCGATATAGGTGTAGCTCTTTTCCCCTTTGAATTTGAGATCCTGCGGATCTTCGCCGATCGACGCCCCCTGGAAGATATGGCAGTCCTTGCCGATTTCCGTCCAGCCAGTAATGACGACATGCGGGCCAATCACAGTGCCTTCACCAATTTCTACATTCTCGCCAATCACCGAATACGGGCCAATCTCAACATTCGGCGCAATCTTAGCCCCAGGCCTTACGATTGCGGTTTCATGTATATGCTTTGTAATACTGCTATTTTCAGTATTCATCTGCTCCAACTCCTTCAACTATCCTAAACTGTCATAATGCTTTCGCACAATGGCAGCCCTCTTTGCTCTGTCCTTCTATATATACTCCCCAGTAAACTTCAAATTTCGACATCGCATTTGACAGCAAATCCAGGCGTTTATCGAGTTGAACAAAGATTATCTCTTTCTCTCTAGCAAAACCAAGTAAAAATCACAGTTTATCGCCGTCTCGCATAGCAAACTTGAAATCCGCCGATGCTGCCAGCTGGCCATCGACATAGCCATCGCAATGCAGCACACCAAAATCGCCGCGCACGCGGACAATATGAGACTTCGTCACCAGCTGGTCGCCAGGAACGACCTGACGTTTGAACTTGACATTCTCCATGCCGCCAAACAGCGCCAGTTTGCCGCGGTTCTCCTCCGGATACAACATCATGACACCACCGACCTGTGCCATAGCCTCAAGGATCAGCACACCTGGCATGATCGGATGATCCGGGAAATGGCCGCGGAAAAAGTCCTCCATCATCGTGACATTCTTGATACCCGTAGCCGACTTCATCGGATCGATCTCAATGATGCGGTCTACCAGCAGCATCGGCGGACGATGCGGCAGGATTTTCTGAATCTCGTTGATATCTAATACCATGGTTATTCCTTCTTCCTCTTAAAAATCAACTCTTTTTCATCCCAATTCAGCAGCTATCTTCTTAGCCAGCTGTGTATTCAGCGCGTGCCCGGAAGCCACAGCGATGACATGTCCACGGATAGGCCCAGACAGCCGCAGATCACCGATGACATCCAGTATCTTATGGCGCACGAGCTCATCCTCGAAGTGCAGCGGATTCAGCCACCCTTCATCATTATAGACGATGACGCTGTCCAGCGTGCCACCAAGGCCCAATCCCATCTCCTGCAGAGCCTTGATCTCCTTTTCATAAGCAATCGTGCGCGCCGGTGCTACTTCCTGATGATACGTCTCCGGCGTGATTTCGAAGTTCTCATACTGCACGCCGATGAGCTTGTGCGGATTCAACGAAGTGAAACTCACACGGAAGCCGTCATACGGAACCACCATGACAAAGCGCTTATGCTCGTCATCATCGATGCGGTAAACCTTATCGATGACCACCTCACGGCGTGGCGCTTCCTGCTCCTGGCGACCGGCCTGCTGCATGAGCTCGAAGAAAGCCAGCGCAGAGCCATCAGCTACCGGCGGCTCCTCCGAATCCATCTCCACATAGCAGTTATCGATGCCCTGCGCGTGGAATGCACTCATGAGATGCTCAATCGTAAATACCTTATGGCCGTTTTCCTCCACAGTCGTCGCCCGCAGCGTCGACGTGACATTGCTGGCCACGGCGTGGATCTGCGGACGCTCCGGCAGATCCGTGCGGATAAAGACGATTCCGGTATCTGCCGGAGCCGGTTTCAACACCATATGGACGTCACGTCCCGAATGCAGACCGACGCCGGTATAGGCAGCCTCTTGAGCCAATGTAATCTGATTCTGCAAAATTAATCCTCCCGACAGTCAATTACCTTTCTCTATTTTAACGGACAATGCCTGGTTGCGCAAGTTCTGGCCACCTACTCCTCACGGATAGACTTCCAGCGATCATGCAGCCAGAACCATTCCTCTGGATATCTGCGCACATGTTTCTCGATTTCATGGGTGAGAAACTGCGTCATCTGCCGGACATCCTCGCGCTTATCCTTCGTCTTTTCCACATGGAACGGACCCTCGACAAACAAAGTATGCCGCCCCTGGGCATCGCGATGCATGAACGAAGTGAAGATCGGCACATCCTGGAACCTGGCCATGGATGCCGCCCCTGGCGTACAGTTCGTCGGCTGTCCAAAGAAATCCAGCACCAGGCCATCATGGCGATTCGTGTCCTGATCCATGATGAGCCCGATTGCCCAGCCCTTTTTCAGCATATCAAACATTTCCCGCACACCGGTCTTGTAAGTGATATGCATACCGATCAATGTACGGTATTCGTTGATGAAGCGGTCTGAGCCGGACGATTTCTGCTTCATGGCCACGCCGACGAGGGGAATGCCAGCCATGGCAAACGCACCGCCCATGAGCTCCCAGTTGCCGCTATGTGCCGAAGCTATCACAGCGCCCCGGCCCTCGGCCATTCCCTGCTGCAGTTTCTCAAGCCCCTCGATGCGCACATACGCCTGCGGATCTTTCTTGATCACAGGGAACCGCAATACCTCAAACAACATCGGGCCAAAGCGGACTACACTGGCTTTGGCTATCCGCTCCGCTTCCTCATCCGTAACGCCCAGGCAGGCCACGATCTGATCGTGCGCCAGCACTTTACGCTTCCGCGGGATGACCAGCCAAGCAAAATTTCCCAGCCCCAGCCCCAAGACCTCGGCAAAGCCGCGTGGCAACAGACAGACAATGGCACTGATTGCCTTGAGCAGATAATATGATACCATTTTCTTCCTCCTAACCGCCCCGGTAATCACAGTAAAAAACCTCCTCAAAACGAGGAGGCCTGTTGCTGAGTTAGATCACTCTTTCTCGTACTTAGCAAGCTTCTTTTCGAGCTGCTTGAGCTTCTTGTGCATCTCGGGCAGATGCTTCATGGCCGCCTGCATGCGCAGCCACTCAGCATGCGGCTGCACAGGGAACCCCGCACAGAACACGCCCTCCGGCATATTGCCGATAATGCCCGAACGGGCCGCGTAGACCGAGTTGGCACCGATCTTGATATGGCCAACCGTGCCGACCTGGCCGCCAAAAGTAACATTATGGCCCACTGTCGTCGAACCGGAAATACCCGTCTGGGCAACAATCAGGCAGTTCGGCCCGATCTTGCAGTTATGGCCGATATGCACGAGATTGTCGATCTTCGTGCCCTTCCCAATGACCGTCGACCCCATGGCCGCACGATCGATACCGTCGTGGGCACCGATCTCCACATCATCCTCGAGCACGACATTGCCGACCTGCGGCACCTTCGTATGTACACCGTCTTTGGTCGTGAAGCCAAAGCCGTCAGATCCAATGACCGCCGAGCTATGTATCACACAGCGTTTGCCTACGCGGCAGTGCTCACGGACCGTTGCATTCGAGTAGATCACACTGTCATCGCCCACCTCCGCATACTGGCCAATGTAAGTATGCGGATACAAGGTAACGCGATCACCGATCACCGCATGGTCATCCACCACAGCAAACGGCATGATGACAACATCCTTGCCCAGCTTCACATCCTTGCCGATATGCGCCTTATCGCTGACCCCCTGCGGAAATTCGAGCTTCGGCGTAAAAAGCTCCAAGAGCTTTGCAAAAGCTGCACGCGGCTCCTCCACATAAAGCGCCGTCTTCGGGAACTCCCCAGCCCCCTCCGGCAGCATGACAGCAGCCGCCTGACAGGTCTTCGCTTCCTCAATGTGAGGTTCCACGGCGAAGGTCAAGTCACCTGCACCTGCCCCCTCGATATTGTCGAGACCGTGGATTTCGATGGCCGCATCACCTACCACCCGGCCACCAAGGAAATCGGCGATTTCCTGCAACGTTTTCTTCATGATTCCTCTCCCATCTAATCCTTACTGCAGTTCCTTGATGACATCATCCGTCACATCCGTAGCCCCCGAAATGGCAATCGGCTGCTCCTGGGAATTGTTGACTACTGCATCCAGTTTCTTGTCCTTGGTCACTTTAGCCAGTGCCGCATCTACCTTCTGGCGCAGCTGCAGCGCATACGACTGATTAAGTCCCTGCAGTTTGCGCTGCGTATCCATCTGCAGCTTCTGCGCTTCTTCCTGGCTCATATTCGGATTTTCCTGCAATTTCTGCTTGAGATCTGCTTCTGCCTGCGTCTGGGCTTCCTGCAGCTTCTGATTGCCCTCCTCGACGAGCGATGCGATCTGCGGAGCTTCTTTCGTCACCCGCTCGCCGTCGATATATCCAATCTTTGCCTGGCCACAGCCGCTCATAAGCATCATGGAGGCAAAGGCCGCCATCAGCAGGGCCGTTGATTTCTTGCGTAATTTCATCTGTAATCCGCTTCTTTCTATTAACCTTTAGTATTATCTGTATCTTGAACCTGCGCATCACTGCCAGGCGTAAGCGTCTGCACTTCCTGTACGAGCTCATCAGTCACATCCACCGTCGTCACGCCGATAGCTCGGCTATACGTACGATGCAGCGGATCGGCCTGCTCCAGATCCGGTGCAAAGCTCGTAAGCACACGAGGATGATCCACCAATATCAAGGTGAAATGATGCAGTATCGCTATCTTTGCCGCTCTGCCAGCCACATCATTCAAGATATGCGCCTCCAGAGCTTGCAGCTGCGCCTGTTTGGCCAGTAATTCCTGGCGCTTTGCCAGCCGCTGCTGGACCTGCTGCGCAAGTTCCATCTGCTTCTGCATGGTCTCAGCATTGCGCTTGTCTGCCTCGGATTGCGTGGCAGCAGCGGCTGCCCGCTGCTGGGCCTGCTGCTGGGGCAGATTCGCCCGCCAAGCGGCAAGCTCCGGCCCCAGGACCTGCTGGACATGCGCCGCGACCTGCTGCTCATAGGCCTGCCTCAGCTCATACTGACGCCGCCCGCGTTCCTGCTGCAACTGCTCACGCTGCTGCAGCCAGATAGCGCGTTCTTCTGCCAGCTGCCGTTCCGGATCCAACGGATTATGCATCGCTTCTTGATTATCAAGCTTGATGTTGATATTCAGGATATCGTTGAGATACTCCTCATCAATTGCCCGGATCTGTTCCTGATAAGCCGCCTCAGTCTGCGCACGGTACTCCGCTGCAACGCGCTTGCTCTTGCGCTCCAGCTCAGCCCGCTGGCCGACGACGTCCAGTGCATTCTTCGCCCATACCGAATCCTCCAAGGGTTTAGGATCCTGCTCTGGCGGCTTGACGGTGAAGATATCCTCGACTTCACTCGTCTCCAGCTCCAGTACCTTGCATTCTTCACGCAGCTTCGTGAGGCGCGCATGATCTGGATGTGCTTCGATGACCTTCTGCCAGTCGATCAGGCCGGCATCAGCTGCCAGCGCCTGCTGCTGGCTTTCCCCTGGCGGGCGAACCAGGCTATGGAAGATTCCCGCACCTGCTGCAAGCAAACAGATTGCAGCGATTGCGCCCGCCGCGATATTACGGCGCCGTCTTCTAGCGCCATCCTCCGTGGCTTTTTCCTCGTCCATGCCCGTCTCCCCCCTAAAAGAAGTACCGAGCGCAACAAGTGGCTCGGTATTTCCAGGTCTATATCCCGTTTTATTTGCTTACCTGTTTTACAACATCCTGCGTGATGTCGGTGCCACCGTAAACGACTGCACTCTTCTCCAGAACAACGGAAAGGCCCTTCTGCTCGGCCACCTTCTTGACGGAAGCCTCAACGCTCTTCGTGATTGGCTCCATCAGTTCCTGCTGTTTCTGCTGCAGACGCTGCTGTGTCTGCTGATAATAGTCATGTTTTTCCTGATCGTTCATGTTTGCCGCCTTCGACTCGAACTCTTTCTGGGCATCCTGGACAGCCTGCTGCATTTCCGTGCTGGCTGCCTGCACCTGCGGATGCTGGCTCATGATCTGGTTGTAATCAACGACGCCAACATTCGAGCTGGCAGCGCTGGCAATACCCGACCCCGACTGCGTCAGGGCTAAAGCTACAACAGAACCGATAAATACAATCGCAATCAGTACGCTGATGATCTTGACCTGTTTTTTCTCTAATTTAACCATTTTTCTTTCTCCTTTTCCCTTGCGGGTTTGTTTAAGAGTTATGATTCCGCTATGGCTGGCTTCGCCGCCATATACGAATTTCATTATAACAAACTCTCATTTCTTATTCAAGCAAATTTCCGCCGATCAAGCCGGCATCATCCATTAGAAATTGCCTATAAATCGAAACCACTTCTGCCGCCGATTAATGAGATACTCTACACTCAGGAAATCGTGAAGCTTATAGCGCACAGCTGTCTCCCCCAGCGCATCGTCCAGCCGGTATTCATAACGCAGCAGCCAGCGTGGGGCAAGCTGCTGCGTAGCCGCCAGCACAAAATCCCCCGCCGTGAAATCATAGCGGATCTGCCCATGCGTATAGGGGCTCAACATACGATCATATCCCAACTCCCAGCGCCACTTCACAGCCTGCGGGGCAAAATCCAGCAGCAGGAACAGCTCGTCCTGCCGGGACAGCATGCTCCCCGCATGCAGGCGCAGCATCAAATTCTCATCTTCCGCCTTGCCATCGATATTCTTGCGGCCCGCATCGCCCCAGCCAGTCAGACGCAGCCGGTAACGGCTCGTGTCCGAACGGCTCATGATCTGCAGCTGCTCAGCTACTTCCAGCGTCATCTGCGTCTTCATATGCATGACCCGGAAATCCGGCTGGCAGTCAAGCTCCTCGGCAAACTGCCGCGAGAGCTCCTGCTTGTGCCGGGCCACGAAGGCCACAGGAACCCCCACTAGCTCATCAGCTTTCTCCTGAACAAGCTGGCGATGGTTAAGCAGCGTGAAATTCGGCACCGTATCCGATCGCATGGATAGATCCACGGTCCGCACCACTGGCAGCCGCGGATAAAGCACTAGCTGTACCTTCGTCACCTGTTCCGGATCCAGCTCGAAATCAGCCCGGAACTCCGGCAGATGCTCAGCCAGATAATCGTTCAGATGATGCTTGAGCACACCGTTCGTCCAATCCGAAGCCGCAGTCGGCAGCCCCGTCAGCGCTGCCTGGAAAACCTGCTCTACCCCAGCGATATCCTGCCGGACCAATTTCTCGATGCGCGGTGACATACCTTCGACACTTGTCTTTACATCCACCTGCTGGATGGTATCTGCCCAAGGGTATAGCTCTACCGCCACCGTTGCTGTCTGCGACGGCTGGATGTCCACGCCTTTGACCGTATAGCCGACCAGCACCTTATCAAACACCTCATGGATGAGTTGTTCCTGCTGCTGGCGCGAAGCCAGCGTCTCGGCAACAGTCTTGCCTTCCAACAGCTGGCGGGCAATCGCCCCCACACTCTGCTCCATGCGTTCCTGGACCAAAGGCGGCAAGCTGCCGGCGGCAGTAACTTTAGCCGTCACCTGCTCAATACGGGGGGCTGGCGCTGCCAGCACGGACGGCACCATGCACAAAAAACTGCAGAACATCGCAAGTGCAACTGCTACATACCTCATGCAGCCTGGCACTTCCTTTCTCCCCTGCCTATTATCAGAACGAACCGCCTACCGTAAAGTGAACACGTCCACCGTCGCGACCACGACCATAATCCAAACGCAATGGGCCCAGCGGCGTGTTCAGAGCAATACCTACGCCTACGCTTCCCCGGATGTTTTTAGGTGTCAATCCACTAGTCCATGCAGCACCCCAATCAGTAAACAACGCCCCTTGCACCTTAGATGCTATCGGGAATCTATACTCAAGTGTTCCCAACATCATGCGCGTGCCACGGAACTGGTCATCACGATACCCGCGTAGCGTAGTCTGCCCACCGACCTTGTATTGGTTAAACTCTGAAATATGACCAAAACCAACGCCATATTGCCCACGCAACGCAATAACATGCGCACGTCCCACCTTGGTATAGCGCTGATCTTCAATAGTGACCTTTTGGAAATTGAAATCTCCGCCAAAGCCTGCCACTTCCCCCATTAAACTGATACGTCCGCCAGACGTTGGATTATAAACATTATCACGCGTGTCCGTGACATGTTCAAGCGTGACACTACGAGTAGTACCGAAATTATCTTTCTCCCATGCCGTATTGCTGCGGCCTTTAGGATACACGCTTCCCCCTGTATGTCTGACATACTTATCATTACGATTACGCAACGTGATATAATTCGTAGAATACTCACTTACCGGACGACCAAACGTAATTTCTCCCCCTGAGTATTTACGCATATATGACTCCACAAGGTTTCCACTCGTATTATAGTCATCATATTCATACGTACGATTGTAAATACGCAACGTACCAACAGTTTCCTTGGAATCAAGCCACGGTTTGCGATAAGAGAACGTATAGCCCTGCGCATCGCGGTTTCCGCCACTCTTTTGATATGTCACATTGATAGCATCACCAGTACCAAACAAATTCGTATCGCCAATGCTGACCATGCCCAGGATACCATCTTTACTGCTATACCCTGCGCCAATACCAAAGGTACCCGTGCGCTTCTCTTTGACATCGAGCTCCATGACAACAGCATTAGGCTCAACGCCCGGGTTCATTTTGATGTTTACATCCTCAAAAAAACCGAGGTTATAGACACGCTGCATGCTGCGGCGTGCTTTCTTAGAATTAAACGGCTCGCCTACCTTCTGACGCATCTCACGCAAAATAACGCGATCCTTGGTCTTTGTATTACCTTTAACCTTGTAGCCTTCCAGTACGCCCTCGTTGATTGTGAGTTTCAGCGTACCTTCATGGTCAATGTTCATGTCCGTAATTTTTGCTAAGATATAGCCATCTTTACGATACTGATCCTGAATAGCCTGCACACTATCCTGCAAAGTACGGCTATTGATAATTTCACCCTTCTTGAGTGTCACGAGACCATAGAGTACCTCATCCGATTCCACCGTATTCCCCGAAATCTTCACACCGTTCAGAACCGGATTTTCAAGTACATGATAAGTAAGTACCACTCCTTCTGGCACTACCTCAAACGATGGATAGAGGTCATAGAAGTACCCCGTATTGTAAATGGCTTCACGATCCTTGTTGAGGCCAGCTGCCGTAAACATATCACCGGTGTGCATGCCAATAGCGGCTTTAGCCGTCCCCTCCGTAAGGCTTGTCGTCCCCTCAAATACTGTATCAACAATCGTCTTGCCCTCATATTGACTCAGCATGTCCGTAATAGTCTTTTCCTGCGGACGATTTTGTGACCACTTGGCCGTACGTGTATCGGCTGCATTTTCAGACGGTGCTTCAGCTGCCTGCTGCGCCACTGCCGCACTATTGGCTGAAGCCCCCTCCTTATCCGTCTGATTCTGTGCAGCTGCTGAAGCCTCAGCAGTCATAGCTGGTACTGCAGCTTCAGCAGCATAAGCAGCCCCAGGAAATGCGGAAAAACTGGTAGCCAATGCAACCGCATAGGCAAGGAATCGTTCATTCTTTCTATTCAACAGACAAACCTCCTAAGGTTGATGTTTTCTATCGTCATTGCTGCCGCAGGATCTTGCCTGCCGACTGCATGAGTCGCTGTTTCTGCGCATCCGGCACCGCCGCTGTTGCTGGCACCGCTGCTTTCTCTTCCGGAGCAGCCGTCGTCGCAGCGGGAGCTTCTGCCTCCCTGGCCCCGGCCTCAGCTTTGGCTGGTGCAGTTGCAGCTTCACCAGCTGCCTGCTGCGGCTGCTCTTCCACAACAGGCGGCGTGACCGGAGCTGCTATGTCATCCACGGCAGGAGACTGCGGCCCAGGCGGCACTTCATCACCTGCCAGACGGCCACTAGCGAAAATACCAGCCGCCACGAGCAAAAGCGCAACCACAGGCGGCAATAGCCGCTTTGCCCAGCACTTCAGCCACGCACAGCGCGGACTGTCTTTTACCTGTGACAGCTCCGCCCGTGCCAGCATGAGCTTGAGATCTCCCTGGATGTCATTTTCATGCTCCAAGGAATGCTCCGCCTCGCCAAGCCAATCCCGGGCTGCCCGGATATGATTTTTCTGCGTTTTGCGCCGGTCCGCCATCACATAACCTCCTGTAACCCACTCTATCTTATAATCCAATTGGCTATATAGAGCGTGACCTGCAATATAACGCGGTTTTGGATAAACGTTGGCATTTATCCTTGATTTTAAGCCCTATTGAGCTTGATTTCACTGTTTTTCAGCCATTTTCACCAATGTTGCATGAAACGCGACAACATGCCACGCACGCGGCGGATGCCGTTTTTCTGCAGCCGGTAGATATGTGACTTGCTGACCTGCAGCCCTGCAGCCACATCGCCAGCCTCCTCACTCTGCATGTACATGCTCTCCAGCACGGCGCGCTCGCGTGCCGGCAGCCGCTCCATCGCTTGATGCAGTCTGGCTGCCAGCTCATTGGACTCAGCCTGCTCGGTGACCGAGGGGCTCAGATCCATGAGATTTTCCTTGAGTGTCAAGCCGCCATCGGCCGGCCGCTCATCCATACAGGCAACATCCACGCGGCCCTCCTTGTGCAGGTAATTCAGCATGCGCCCGCGGATGCGATGCACGGCAAACAGGCTGAAAGCCACACCGCGCTGCGGATCATAGCTTTCCACCGCCTCGATAAGGCCAATAGTACCTTCCTGCACGATATCCATGATATTCTGCAGGTTGCGGTAAGGCACCGCCTGCTTGAACACCAACGGCTGGTAAGACTCGATGAGCAGGCGGCGGGCTTCGCTTTGCCCCTCCTCTTTGTAGGCCTGCCAAAGCGCACGTTCCCGCTCGGGGGACAAGGTCTTTACCTGTTGCAGCGCTGCGACATATTGTTCAAACTGCATCCTGCTCACCTCCTTTTCCAGCATGCCATCTCAGAACGATGTCCTGGCTTCAACACCGACGACGTAATCACGGCCTTCACGCTCCAGCGTCATGCCCCATCTGTCGTCGAAATCATAGCGAAGCCCATAGCGGTTGACACTTTTGTTGCCGCCCAGACTGCGCGTATATTTCACCATAACCTTGTCCGAGATATATTTTCCCATCTGAACATTAAAATCGTATTTGTTTCTTTCATTTTCTTCGGCGCGATTTTCAAAAGCCGAACCATTGCCGCGGGAAATCGTGAACTGGTCGAGATAGAGAACGTCACGCATGACACCCTCCACTTCCGACAGGAAACTCATCTGTAAGCCCACAGTCAGAAGATCCGCCGCTGTCATGTTGTTTTGCCCATGCTTGTATGCATCGCGCAATGTGAGCAGCTGGATAATCTGCGTCTGGCTCATCTGCGGGCTTGACGACAGGATGACCCTCATGTTCCCCAGTGGCCCCTTGGCCGCCAGGAACACCCGCGTCCGCGTCAGCCGTGTGTCGGCGAAGAAATCAATGCTCGGCAGGAACAACCCCACTTGATTGAAGGTCGCCCGCCCTTCGCGGATGGCAAACTCTGTTTTGAGGTAGTTTAGCGTACCACCACGCTTGACCTCCAAGCTGCCCGACATCTTCGGATGGCTGGTGATGCCGCCAGCATGGATCTGGCCAGTCAGATACATATCGTAAAGGTAGGGACTGTAGAAATGAACCTTCTTTCCGACATTAACCTGTACATCGAGCACAGCCTCAGGCATCTCGCCTTCACTATCGGGGATAGCCGGCACCGAGACAAGACAATCAGCAAAATCGATTTTTCCGTAAAGTTTCGGCAGGGTTTTCCCGTAGAAATCCGTATCGAACACCCGGAACTCACCGGTAAGCGGGCCACGGAACATACTGCTTTGCACATCCAGCTTATCAAACTGCAGCTTCAGATCGTATTTCTGCGGCTTCACGCCATCAAACTGTATATCACCAGTCAATGAATACGTACCATTGCCCATTTTACCAGAAAAATCCCTGACTGTCATCTTGCTGCCCATGAATGCGATATCCGCATTCATATCGGTCACCGGATTTTCAAGTGCCTTGAATTTAACAGCACCAGCCCTTATCCCCAGCGTACCATCGATATAAGGGTGCGCCAGCGTGCCATGAATCTTCAAGTTGCCCGTCGTCGCGCCCACAGCCCAGTCAAGCTGCTTGGACAGCAGGGGCAGCAGTGACAGATCCGCCTGATCAAGGCTTAGCGTCAGCTGCATCTGCTCAATATCATCCAGCGCCTCATCACGGTCCGCCGAAAGCGCCCGCAACGGAATGATTCCCTGTGCACTGGCCTGATACGTCCTGGCTCCAGACATTTTTTTCATGGTCAACGTATCAACACGTACCAAACCATTTTGGAGATGCAACTCACCATCAAGACTGTCAAAAGTCGAGCCCTGCACACCGCCGTCACGGCCCTTAATGGTTACATCGGCGGACGGATTAGCCAGCACACCGCCGAACACTGCCTCAACATCAGCTGTGCCGATGACCGCGGTCTTGATACCTGCCAGCTGCGCAAACATGCCCATTTCCAGATTGGACGCGGAAAGTTTTGCTGCCAGCGGCCCGCCAGCCAGCCCGGCACTGCCGGACAAGGTCATCAGCCCCGTCGGCCCTTGACAGGCCGAGAACTTATCGATATACACCACTTGATCTGCCAGCCGGAGGTTGAACGCCACATCGTGGATATCGTAGCCGCCCACGGTGCCCTGTTCCATAGCACCAGCCAGCTGTACCTGCGGATTGCGCAGCGTACCGCCTACATCAGCGGTACAGTCGACCCGTCCCTGCAGCAAATCATTCTTCTGATTGGCCAGCGCCGCTATCGCATTGGCATCTGCGTTATCGATCTTCAGCTTGCCTGCTATCTTTTCAGTAGCCGTATCGACCGAGCCGGTAACCTCATACGTGCCGCCATTCTGTTCAAAGCGGAATTGATCGAGGTCAGCAATCTCACGCCGGTACTTGACCAGACCGCGCAGATTCGTGATTTCCTGCTCATTCAGCACCAGGCTCGATGCCTCGAGGATACCATAAAACTCCGGGCTGTCCGTCGTGCCCAGGATCTTGCCCTTGAAAGTTCCATGACCGCTTACCTCATAGGGCAGCTTGTGCTCCACGCGCTTCAGATCGATGTCCCGGGCTTCTACCTCCATATCGAGATGCTTCGCCTGGTCGATCGTGCCGTTGAGCACCATATCAACCATCGGCGAATACGCATGGAAATCCTGCAGGCGGATCACGCCATTATCCAGGAAATAGTCGCCGTCCATACCCGAAAGCAGTACCCCATGATAACTGCCGCGATAGAAGTGAATATAACCGACGCCTTTGGGATTATCCAGCGTCCCGGTGAATGTGATGATATTATCGACATTGCCCGTGATTGGCTGATTGGGTGCCACCAGCGCCACGATATCTTCCATGCGGGCGCCCATCGTATCGATCTGCAAGTTCAGCCGGCGCTCCCCGGTAAAGCCGATAGAGCCTGCTACCCGCCAGACCTCCCGGCCATCCTTCTCCATCAGGAAGTCATCAATGTGCACACCATCCAAACTGCCGCTGGCCATAAGTTTCAGACTGTCAAAGGGCTGTTTGAACAAAGTGCCATTAAGGCCAGAAAACTTGATCTCCACCTGCGGATTGACGGCGGGGCCCTGCACCGTCCCCTTGAAATCACTGACACCAGTCAGGTCGGCCTCAGGCTCAAGCTTGCTCAGCAAAGACAAATCGAAATGCGCTCCATAGAACGCCAAGTCAAGCGTCGGTTCAGCCAGCACATCGGCCACCGTGCCCTCGACCCCTAAGCGGCTCTTGCCTGGCAGGTTCATGCTGACGAAATCCAGCTTGAGGTCGTCACCAGCCAGATAGAAGGAGCCATTGAGATCCTCGATGGGCAGATCCCGATAGGCACCATGCTGCAGCTTGGCATTGCCGTACGCCTGCATCACCTCCAGTTCCAGGCCGGTACCGCTGAAGCCGATGTCTCCCGACACGCGTCCGGTCACCTCACTGACAGCCGGAATCACAGCGGCCACCTCTGCCATATCGATTCCTTGTACCCGTACATGGGCAGTATATCCCAGATCAAGCGTCGACAGCGCAAACTCGCCTGCCGCATGACCACCCAACGTGTCCATGCGCATGTCTTCCACAAACACATGGCCGTCCTGATAGCGAACCTTCGCCGCCAGATTTTTGAAGGACACTCCTGCGGCGGAACCGGCGGCTACCTTGACGCTGCCATCAACCAACGGATTCTGGATGGTACCTTTCACCTTAGCTGCAAAAGACGCCGCCCCCTGATAGGGGATATTCACCAGGATCTTTCCAGGGTCGAATGAATCCGACGTGGCCTCAAGATCCAGATAGGGTACACCTGTATCCAGCCGAATCTTGCCATGTGCCTTAGCCTGCTGGCCATTGGCTTCCGCCTCAGCCGAAAGCAGGACCTCCGCATTGGTGAAGGCCGTATGGCCCTTGATACCCTTGATTTCCGTCGACTGGACGCGCAGAGCCCCCTCCGTGAAGTCTGCCTCGCCACTGAATGACAGCTGGCTGCCATCCCGGAATACATGCAGTTCCGCCTGGCTGATCCGGCCACCTTCAAGTGTCACCTCATCGGGCAGCCAATCAGCTGGCAAGAGTCCAAGATAATTCTGCACATCAGCATCATGGACTACCGCATTGACGATCTGCCGCGCATCATCAAAAGTTCCCGACGCCTCAATGGCTGCCCCTTGATTATTGGCTGTGACCCGTGCCTTGAGCACCGGATAATCAGCAAAATCCAAGCTGCCATTGACATCTGTAAGCGTCAGTTCCTTCCCCTCCATGCGGCCGGTCACCTGTGCATCCTCGACATTGACGATGCCGTGGAACTGCTGGCCGTCCGCTTGTTCACTGATTACATCACGATAATTCCAGCTGCCATCGGCGCGCTGCTCGACAACAGCCGTCACATTCGAGACCGTGATTTCTTTTATCGCTTCTGCTGGCGACGAAAGCGCAGAAAGCAGGCGGTAGGTCACCTGCGCTTTTTCCGCCCGTGCGATGACTGCCGCCTGCTTATCATAGATTGCCAGATTGTGCAACTCCAGCGTGCGGAAGGACGTCACTTCAACATCCCCGACATCAACCTGCACGCCTAAAGTCTCTGTGGCTACCGAGGCTATCGTCTGGCCAGCGGATTCCATGAAAGCAGCCGTCTGCATATAATAGCGGAGCCCCAGTGCCCCAATCACGCATATACAACAAACAACTGCCAGTATTCCCATTGATTTCCGCTTCATGATATACCCCTCAAAAAGCCCAGTCCCTGGCTATATTATTCCGGCAAGATTTATTTTGCCATTTCCTCTGCTACTGAATCCGTATTCTGTGCTGCCTCAGCCGGTTCTGCCACCGGTGCAGACTTAGCCGTTGCTGCACTCTCCTTAACCTTCTTCTCCTTGGCTGCCTTCTGTGCTTCCCGCTCTATTTGACGGCCAGCCTTGACCTCTTCCTTGGAGGCCTGTTTTGCATCCTCCGTCAGTTCAAGAATTGCATCCGCATGGAGCTTGGCATCCTCGCGGACTTTTTTGACACGGTTGCCAGCAAGCTGCGACTCACGGTACTTCACGACATCGATATCTACGGGGAGGCCCATTGCTTTATCAAGCGCTGCCTTGCTTGTATTGTACTGATAGAGCGCCGTATAGTAATTCGTCCGGGCCGACGTCAGCTTCTCGTTGGCATCCATGACGTCAAGGTTCGTACCGACACCAGCACTGTAGCGGACTTGCGCAATCTTATAATCCTCCTCAGCCTGCGTCACAGCTACCTGCGTCGTCTGGATATTCTTCTCTGCAGCCTGCAAGCTCAGATATGCCGTGCGCACGTCAAGCTGTATGGTCTCATCCGTCTGATGAGCTTTTTCCTGCTTCGTGACCAGGCTGGCTTCTGCTGTTTTGATATTCGCTGCGGTTACACCATTATCGAAGATATTCCACGATGCCTCAGCACCTGCCACCCAAGTTTCTGATTCATTATCCTTGAACCCGCTGTCACCAGCAATGGTCTTGCTGGCCACAGCATTGACCGTCGGATAATAGCCCGAACGTGCCGTATTGATGGAGGCCTCAGCCTGCTTGACAGCATAATAGGCAGCCGCACCATCTGCACGGTTGGCCAGTGCATACTTCGTGCAGTCATCGAGAGACAGATCATACTTCGTGTATTTGAGCTGGTCGCGGATGTCGAGCACCGTATCCGTCGGCAAGCCGACAACGTTATTGAGCGTTGAGATAGCGATATCGTAATTGTTCTGCGCTGTCACCAGTGCCTGCTGTGCATTAGCCAGCTGTACCTGGGAAGCCAGCACATCTGATTTGGCTACCGTCCCCACACGATACTGCGCATTGACATTATCGAGATGTTCCTGCAGCGTATTGACGGCATCCTGCTGGACACTGATAAGATTGCGGCACTGCAAGATCTTATAATAATCCGCCGTTGCTTCATAGCGGATGCCCTGTTTCACATTCTCCAGCGTTACATCGGCTTCATTGAGCCCATAGCCATACTGGTCGATAGCTGCACGCAGCGAACCATTGTAAAGCGGCATGGAAGCCTTCCAGGTATTGCCATACTGCGAACCATCGATGCCGTTTAGCTCATTCGTTCTGCCGCCAATACGCTGAGCCGTCGCTGCCCAGGAAAAAGTCACGCCGGTCTTGCGGCGATAAGACGACAGATTCCACTTCGCCGCATCTACGCCCGCCAAGGCACTCTTGATATTGCGGTTATTCTCCAGCGCCATCTGCACGCTGTCCTTGAGATCCAGCTGCACCGTGTCTGCAGCCATCGCCGTCCCTGTCACCATCATCATCGTCAAGCCGCCCATAACGAGCGCCGTTAATTTTTTATGAAAACCTTTATTCATCTTCAAGACTATATCCTCCCTTGAAATCAGATTTTATCATGTATATAGATGTCCGCTTGCGCGGACAGAGATTATCAAAAATCAAAATGACTGCCTGATGCCTACATATGTCGCGCGATGCTCACTGTCATTGACATCATTCATCTGGCCCAGCAGCCAGGTATCACTGTTCCCCAGACGATACTGTGCCCGCAGGCGCACCGATGGATCACTCGCATCATAGACATCCGCCGAAAACTTGAACTTATCGCCTGCATAGGCATCTACACCAAGACCAGCCTTGCCATAGATGACGCCGCCACGCGCACCAAAACTGCCAGCACGTGTCCCCAGCTGGAAATTCCCTCGGCCATCTTTACCGATATTATCCATGCCAAAATTCAGGAATGCCCCTTCCGGCGCTCCCACATTGACATTCAAATTGGTGCTCCACTTTCCCTGGCCCCCGCTGTAGAGAACATCCATCTCCGGTGACACCTTGATAGATTCGAGGCGGCGTTTCATTTTTCCTGCCTTCTCTGTCAGTTCACGCGTATTATGGATGATAGCCTTCGTATCTTCGATAGTCTTTTCATCGCCAGCCACTTTAGCCAGCCCTTCCGCAATCACCCGGATCTTATCACTGGCCTCGGCAATGTTGCTAAGTGTCAGCCGCAGATTCTCAGCCGTCTGCGGATCAGCTCCCACAGTCGAAAGATTTGTCATCATGGCTTCGACAACCTGGGCCGTCCGGTTGAGGCTGGCCGTCATCGCATTCATATTGCCAAGCATCTGATTGATGTTGCCCTGATTGGACTGTGCCATGCTTTCCAGCGCCGCCACGAGTCCATTGACATGTGCTGTCGTATCGCGCATATTCACAGCCATCATAATAATCGACTGCTGGAAATCCGCGTTCCCCAGGATACCGTGCATATCGGCAATCAAGGTCTGCGCCTGTTCGGTCAGCTTATTGAGGTTGGCGAACATTGTATCCATGCCTTCCTCGTCCTGGCCAATCAAGTAGTCACCATCTTCAACCCAGCCTTTATACGTGTCTGCCGGTACGATGTTGATAAACTTCTCGCCCATGACGCCAGCTGAGCCGACCGTTACCTGCGACCCCTTCGGGATCTGCGCATCACCATGGATGCGCATCGTCACGGTAACACCACGGCCATCATTCCTGACTTCCTTGACTTCGCCGACCGGCACACCAGAAAGCCGGACAGTCGACTGCGGTTCTACGCCAATGACCTGACGGAAACCGGCATAGAGCGTGTAGTCCTTGTCACCACCGAACTTGAATCCGCTGAGCATGACGATGACACCAGCCAAGAGTGCCAGCCCCACCAGCGTAAACGCACCTACCTTTGCCTCTGTTGTCATCATCCCTGTGCCTCCCTATCTATCGCCACTGTGCGGAAGAATGCCCGCACCCTTTCATCCTTGCTCTGCTTGATGTTCTCGACCGTGTCGAGGGCAATGATGCTCCCTTCGTGAACCATCGCGATGCGATCGGCAATGCGGCAAGCACTCACCATATCATGCGTTACGACGACCGAAGTCACATCGAGAGTCTGCTGCGTATGCAGGATGAGCTCGTCGATTTTTGCCGTCATCAGCGGATCAAGGCCCGAACTCGGTTCATCGTAGAAGATGATGTCCGGACCAAAGGCAATGGCCCGCGCCAAACTCACGCGCTTCTTCATGCCGCCCGAAAGTTCGCTCGGCATCCGCTGCGCAGCATTGTCCAAGCCGACAAGATGCAGCTTCTCCGTCACGATACGCTGGATTTCCGTCTCAGGAAGATCCGTGTGCTCTCGTAAGCCAAAGGCTACATTATCCCCCACAGTCATCGAATCAAACAGGGCTGAATACTGGAACACCATGCCCATATGCAGCCGGACCTTATCAAGCTCCTTCTCCGTCAACTGTGCAATGTCCTGATCACCGATCCAGATCTCGCCCGCAGTCGGCCGGATCAGACCGATAAGCAGACGCAGGAGCGTGCTCTTGCCTGAGCCTGAGCCCCCGATGATGGCAAGCGTCTCCCCCTCTTCAATTGTCAGATTGATATGGTGCAGGACTTCTTTCTCGCCAAAGCTCTTGCACACATCCACGAGTCGAATCATGATTCCTCACACTTTTACAAGCAAATCTCAATATAGGACGAACGTCAGCACGGCGTTCAGGATAAAAATGACGATGATCGAAGAAACGACCGTCTTGGTCGTCGCCTTGCCGACGCCCTCGGCACCATCGGGACTATGCAGGCCGTAATAACAGCCCAGTACAGCAATGACATTGCCGAAGAACACCGCCTTGATGACACCGCCCGTGATATCGAAGACTTCCGTGAACTTATGGATTGAATTCATGAACAGATACGAACTGATGCCATTGTAGTAGACCGCCACAAACCAGCCGCCGATCACACCGATGATATCGCCGAACACGGTAAGTATCGGAACGGCAATCATGCAGGCGATCATGCGCGGCACAATGAGGTAATTGACAGGACTGACCGCCATGACGCGCAACGCATCGATCTGCTCCGTAACCTTCATCGTCGAGATCTCCGCCGTGATTGCCGCCCCCACGCGGCCCGCACAGACGACGCCGACCAGAACAGGGCCCAGCTCACGGCCGATAGCGATTGAAATGATACCACCGATTGTCCCCTGCGCCCCGAAACGGATCAGGATATCTGCCGTCTGCAAGGTCATTACCACACCTGTGAACAGCAGAGTCAAGCTCACGATCAGCAAAGAGTCGACGCCAAGATGCGACATCTGCGCCAGGATATGGCGCAAACGCGGCTTATGGCCGAGCTCCCGCATGGTATCACGGTAAAGCAGCACAATCGTGCCCAAATCATCCAGCCGGCGCAAAACAAACGCACCGACAAGCTCCAGCAGCTTCAGCAGCCTCACCATCTCCCTTCCCATCCGCCGAGAATTCTCCTATCCTATACTACCTTTCGATTTTAGCAGAGATAACCGAAATAGTAAAGATAAGTTTACTATTTTTACTGGAAATTTCAACTTCTTTTTCCCTGCATTTCCCTATATAATAAAGGTACTCTCACTTTACGATTCAGGAGGTTTCTATGCCAAAGAAAGTATACGCCGTACGCGCTGGCCGCGCCTGCGGCATCTTCACGACCTGGGCCGAATGCAAGAAACAGGTCGATGGTTTTGCCGGTGCCCGTTACAAGGGCTTCACCGATGTCAGCGAGGCCCTCGCCTGGCTGAATGGCGGCGAACGCACCCTGCCACAGGCTGCCCCTGCCCCCCGGCGCGCCACGAACCCCGCCAGACGTACAGCAGCTTCCCAGCCAGCCGCGCCGGCCCTGCCAGATGACGAACAGGATTACGTCATCTACACCGATGGCTCCTGCCTGCGCAATCCCGACGGGCCTGGCGGCTGGGCCGCCGTCGTCACCGATGTGCACACCGGCGAAGTAACTGAGCTCCACGAAGGAACGCCAAGCACCACCAACAACCGCATGGAACTATCGGCAGCCATCGCCGCCATGTCGTTCCCCCAGTCCCCGGCCAAGATCGCGATCTACACCGACAGCCAATACCTGAAGAACGGCTTCACCAAGGGATGGCTCAAGTCTTGGAAAAGCCGCGGCTGGAAAAAAGCCGATGGCAATCCGGTGCTCAACCAGGATCTCTGGATGAAACTCGACGAGCTCTACGCCCGTCACCAGATCACCTTCCACTGGGTAAAAGGCCACGTCGGTGTCGACCTCAACGAACGCTGCGACCAGCTCGCCAAGAGCGAAGCAATGAAATACCTGTAAAAAAAGCCAGCAGGAGGATATATCCTCCTGCTGGCTTTCGCTTTATCTCATTGCCAGCGGGCAAACAGCTCATGCTCCACCCCCAGCTGATCGCAGATCTTGCCCACGAGCATGTCCACGAGATCAGCCAGCGTCTGCGGACGATGATAGAACCCCGGGCTCGCGGGGATAATGCGGGCTCCCGCCTGGGAAAGTTTCAGCAGATTCTCCAAATGAATCGCATGCATCGGCGTCTCACGCGGCACGATGAGCAATGGCCGGTATTCCTTGAGCGCGACATCCGCCGCCCGCGTCAGCAGATTATCCGATACCGCATGGGCGATACTGCCGGCCGTCTTCATCGAGCACGGCACGATGACCATCGCATCCATGCGGAAGGAGCCGCTCGCAATGGCAGCTCCGATATCATGGTTATCGTAGAGCACGTCGACGCGCTGGGCAAAAGCCTCGCGGCTCACGCCGCATTCGTAATCCAGCACCTGCCAGCCGCTGTCCGTGACGACAGCATGCACCTCATGGCCAGCCTGCCGCAGCGTATCGATGAGCCGCAGGCCGTAGATGCTGCCGCTGGCACCAGTGATTCCCACAACGATTTTCATAGCGCTCTCCTTCTTTCAGCAAAAGAGCCTCCCACCTGGGAGGCTCTGAATCGTTCTCGCTTAGAGTTCTGCTTTCTTGATGACTTCGACGCCGCCCATATAAGGTACGAGAACCTTCGGGACGATAACGCTGCCGTCTTCCTGCTGATAGTTCTCGAGGATAGCGGCAACGGTACGGCCCACAGCCAGGCCCGAACCATTGAGCGTATGCACGAATTCCGGCTTGCTCTTGGCATCGCGGCGGAACTTGATGTTCGCACGGCGTGCCTGATAATCCGTGCAGTTCGAGCAGGACGAGATCTCACGGTACTTGTTCTGGGACGGGAACCATACCTCGATGTCGTAGGTCGTTGCCGACGTGAAGCTCATATCGCCCGTGCAGAGCTTGACGACATGATACGGGATTTCCAGCAGGCGCAGGACGTCTTCCGCATTGTCCACCATCTTATCGAGCTCTTCCCAGCTCGTCTCCGGCGTGCAGAACTTGATCATCTCGACCTTGTTGAACTGATGCTGGCGGATAAGACCACGCGTATCGCGGCCGGCACTGCCAGCCTCAGCCCGGAAGCAAGCCGTGTAGCAGCTGAAATACTGCGGCAGCATCTTGGCATCGAGAATCTCATCGCGGTAATAGTTCGTCGTCGGAACTTCAGCCGTCGGTACGAGATAGTAGTCAAGCCCTTCGAGCTTGAACATATCCTCTGCAAATTTCGGCAGCTGCCCCGTGCCCGTCATGCTGTCTTTGTTCGCCATATACGGAGCGAGCATTTCGGTGTAGCCATGCTTATCCGCATGGAGATCCATCATGAAGTTGATGCAGGCACGCTCAAGACGGGCCCCCAGGCCCTTGTAGAACGTGAAGCGCGCCCCCGTGACCTTGGCAGCACGGTCAGCGTCGAGGATATCGAGATCCGAGCCGATATCCCAATGAGCCTTCGGCTCAAACGTGAATGCACGCGGCGTCCCCCATTTGCGGACTTCCGGATTTTCCGTATCATCCTTGCCGATAGGAACATCCTCACGCGGCATATTCGGGATATGCAACAGGATATCACGGAGTTTTTCCTCGACCTCTTTGAGCTCGCCGTCGAGCTCTGCAATCTTCTGGCCGACCTCACGCATCTCCTTGATGCGCTCGTCCGCATTCTCCTTGTTCTTCTTCATCGCGCTGATTTCCTTGGAAACCGCATTGCGCTGGCTTTTAAGCGTCTCGGTCTCCTGCAGAAGCTCACGACGGCGTTTCTCGATACCCTCGAAATCATCAAGATTCAGCGGATTACAACGATTCTTGAGCATCTGACGGACTTCGTCAAGATGTTCACGGACAAACTTCATGTCTAACAAAATACTCACTCTCCATATCTCAATACAATCGAACAGATCATATCATTTCCTGTCATTCCATTTCTCTATTATATCGTCTAAAAGAATCTCGGTCAATATTCAGACACTTATCTCAAAATGCTCTTTCTCATCGGAGCTGGACGGTGGCTTGCGCACGATCTTCTTCGGCTTTGCCTTTACCTCAGGCGGCATGGCCGTTACCTGCTCGCGATACTGCTGTGCCGCCTGCTTTGGTGCCGCCGCTGCCGACTCCCCGCGTGACGGATGCACAGGCACGCCGCGGCTGGCTTTGGCTGCTGCAAGCCGCTGTTTCGCCTCCGCACGTGCCTGACGCATCTCGGCTTCAGCCTTGAGCTGTTCCTGTTCCTCCAGCTGCCTGAGTACCTCATCTGGCGTCATTCCACGCAAGTTCGGCAAATCTTCTGTCTCCGGCATCACCGCCTGCCGGATATCTTCAGCCGACAGTTCGCCCTTGCCCCCGCGCCGTTTCTTCATCGCCACACGATAAAATACAAATGCCAGCGCGACAACCATAACAAACGTAAACGCCCAATAACCAGCGCCCTGCGTCAACGGCGAAGCAGGCTGCTGCCCCGTCATTGTTTGCGCCGAAGCCTGTGCGGCCTGTCCCCCCTGCTCCTGTGCAGCATCCGCCTGTAATGCCGCAGCTGCCTGCGGGTCAGTCTGCACCACAGGCGTCGCGCCATTTTGCTGGCTGCCAGTTTGCTGCTGCCCCTGCTGGGCCTCATTCTTAGCATCCGGCCGCGCCTGCGTCGTCTTAGAAAGCGCACCATCACCACGCGCTACAGCCTGACGGGCCTGTGCCTCCTGCCGCTGCGCATCCGTCTGCTGGCTGTTCTGCGGCACAGTCGATTCCGTCACACTGCCGCCATCCCCCATCATCACTTTCGGCACAGACGGAGGCGTCGGCGGTGTCGGTGCCACCGGTGGTGTCACTGCCATACCATTCCCTCCCCATCATTCATTATCTTCATTATACCCTATCCCGGCCAAAATAGATAACGAAATATGGGCTGCGGCTACAAGCAACTACTTCCATATTG